>JBAZFB010000019.1 GCA_041653595.1 Candidatus Omnitrophota bacterium
ATCGAAGAGTCTTTTTTGTTGCGTGCGCTTGTCGCGCCGGGCTCGTCCATCCCGATCACTTCGGAGGCATGGTGTACCGTGACTCCGGTCGGGACTGAGCCGGCCTTCGAAAGCTCCTCGTCTATCCTTGCCTTGTCTCCGACTATCACGACCTCAAAACCGTATTCTGTAGCGGCAAGGATCGCGCCCTCTACTACCACCTTAGGCGCGTAATCCCCTCCCATACCGTCAACGGCTATCCTCATTTCTTCTTCACTTCCTTAGTCTTGATGTTGATGACCTTGCGCCCCTTATAGTATCCGCAGCTCGGGCATATCTGATGCGGTCTTACGGGCGCGAAACACTGCGGGCATTTAGTGACCTCGGGGGTAACCAGCACCTGGTGCGTGCGCGATTTATCGCGCCTCATTTTGGAATGTTTTCTTTTTGGTAGTGCCATTTATTTACTCCTTCTTTAGTTGCCGCTTTTCTCTATCCGGTTCCATCTCTGCACGTCTGTCTTGTGGCCGCAGCTGCCCTCGTTCAAGTTCTTGCCGCAGGCCTGGCATAGTCCCTTGCAGCCGTCCTTGCATAACGGCTTGACAGGGTATTCAAGTATTATCTCCGAGCGTATATCGTCGGTGAGGTCCAGGGTCGTCTTTCCCTTTAAGTCATAACTGAAATCGAAATCCTTTTTGAAATCTACGGTGTAGGAAGAAAGGCAGCGGCTGCATACCGCCTCGATCCTGCCGCTCGCGGAGACATGCACGTATGCCTCGTCCTTATCCCTGCCTATAAAAACGGAAAGGGATACCGGCGTGACGAATTTCAGGTCGTCCCGCGCCAGGTCCAATTCCGAGGCGTTTTGCTTTTCCTCGATAGCGAGCCCTTCATTCGGGATGTCGTTTATCTTTATCTTCATCTTGATTTTTGCGCCAGCGCCTTGGCGACGAAAGGCGGGACAAAGCTCTTTACGTCGGCCCCGAGCGCGAACGCTTCCTTTATAAGTTTTGACGAAAGGTAAGAATAGGATTCGGAGGGCATCATGAATATCGTCTCGATATCCTGTGCCAGTTTCCTGTTGGTCAAGGCCATCTGGAACTCGTATTCGAAATCCGACAGCATCCTCATGCCCCGGATCATGACCCTTGAGCCCTTGCCCCTTACGTAATCGACGGCCAGGCCGCCGAAATCCTCGATGACAACGCCCCTCATGCCCCTGGTCGCCTTCTTGAGCATCGCTATCCGCTCATCCACGCTGAAGAGGGGTTCTTTTTCCGCGTTGTGCGCGACCGCGATTATAACGGTATCAAAGATCTTGAGCGCTCTCTTTATAAGGTCTATGTGGCCGTAAGTTACGGGGTCAAAAGTCCCCGGGTAGACCGCTTTTCTCTTCATTATTTGGTTTGGCCCTTACAGTAAAAAGAAACCAGCGTGTCGCCGTACCTTGCGGTACGAAAGAGCCTCAGACCCCCGCTTGAATCGGGTAACAGGTCATGCTTGGAATGCTCTATAACCGCTACGCCAGTTTCGGATAATATATCACAATCGGCCAGTAATGACAAGGTTTTTTTGGCGATCTCCTTATAGTAGGGCGGATCCATGAAGATAA
This sequence comes from Candidatus Omnitrophota bacterium, assembly GCA_041653595.1. Lineage (NCBI taxonomy): Bacteria > Pseudomonadati > Candidatus Omnitrophota > Candidatus Omnitrophota bacterium. The sequence goes on from JBAZFB010000019.1 coordinate 1,592, forward strand.
TGTCGAATTTGGCGCGTTCCCCGTAAAGCCTCCGGACGGCCGCCTGGAAATCCGCGCAAATGACCCCGGTCTGCCCCGCCCCGCCCGGGAGAAGCCCCACACTTTCTCGAAAGTGTGGGACAAGCCCCGCACCTTCATGAAAGTGCGGGACGAGGGCCTCTATGTTCTCTTTTATCGCCTTTATTGAGGCGCGGTTGTTGTCCGCAAATATGCAGGAGGCAGCGCCGCGGCTCAAGGCCTCCAGGCCAATGGCCCCGGAACCGGCAAAAAGGTCTAGCGCCTTCGCTCCCTCCACCGCCTCTCCCAGAATATCGAAAATGGCCTTGCGGACGTTATCAAGGGTGGGCCTTATGCCGCCCGGCGCCTTGATCATCCTGCTCCTGAAGATGCCGCTTGTTATACGCATATCACGCCTTGAGCTCCGTCTTCCCGGAGAACTTACGCCTGATGATATCCCTGATCTGCCTGTGCCCGGGCGCCTTAAGCTCGGGATCGCCTCTCACGAGGTCGAACGCCTCCTTGCGCGCTGCCTCAAGCTGTTTTACGTTCGCAACAAGGTTGGCGTAGCGCAATTCCGGAAGCCCGTGCTGTCTTGTCCCGAAGAACTGGCCCGGCCCGCGCAGTTGTAAATCCTCTTCCGCGATATTAAATCCGCTGGTCGTGCCGATAAGGGCTTTGAGCCGCTTCTTCGCCTCTTCAGATTCGGTATCGGAGAGTAAAATGCAATAAGAGCGCTGGTTGCCTCTTCCTATCCTCCCCCGCAATTGGTGGAGCTGGCTCAACCCGAACCTCTCGGGATTCTCGACTAGCATCACCGAGACATTGGGGTTATCGATGCCGACCTCTATGACCGTCGTCGATACGAGGATCTGCGCCTTGCCGGATTTGAAATCAGCCATCACGCGTTCTTTCTTCTCGCTATCGAGCCTGCCGTGGACCAAGCCGACCTTAAATTGCGGGAAGACCTCTTTTTTGAATTTTTCATACATATCGGCCGCGGCCTTAAGGTCTTCTTTCTTGCCCTTTTCTATCAACGGATAGACTATGAACGCCTGGCTTCCGGCAGCGACTTCCTGGGCGATAAATTTATATATCCCCTCGCGCCTCTGCTCCCCGACCCAATAGGCCTTGGGAGGTATGCGCCCCTTAGGCATTTCGTCGAGTATGGAGAGATCGAGGTCGCCGTATAATGTCATCGCGAGCGTCCGCGGTATCGGCGTGGCGGTCATGAAAAGCATGTCGGGGTTAAAACCTTTTTGCTTCAACTGGACCCGCTGGTCGACGCCGAACTTATGCTGTTCGTCTATCGCGGCCAGGCCCAGGTCCTTGAATTTTACACCTTCCTGGATGAGGGCGTGGGTACCTATCACTATGTTCGCCCGGCCCTCTTCTATGAGGCGTTTCGCCTCGTCGCGCGCCTCATCTACGACGCTGTTCGTAAGTATGATGATATTTATGCCGAGCGGGCTGAGCAATTTGTTGAGGTTCATGAAATGCTGCTGGGCGAGTATCTCGGTCGGCGCCATAAGCACTCCCTGATAGCCATTCGATACGGTCAGGACGAGCGCATACGCCGCGACTATCGTCTTTCCGGAGCCGACGTCGCCCTCTAGCAGGCGATTCATCGGCTTCGTGCTGGCCATATCCTTCTCGATGTCGGCTATAGCTTTCATCTGGGCGCCGGTCAGATTGAACGGGATCACCTCTTTGAAAGATTCCAGAAGTTCCCCCCCGACCTTATGCGCGACTCCGTCATCCGACCCCTTTATCCTGGCCTTCCTCTGCGCGAGCGCGGCCTGCAGGGCGAAAAATTCATCGAAGACGATGCGCTCATACGCGGTTTTGCGAAGGGCCTCGCTTTTCGGAAAATGGATGTTGAAGAGCGCCTCTTTCAATTCCGGCAGGCCATTCCTCGCCCTTATCCCGGCGGGAAGAAACTCCTCCACCTCGTCGAGATACCTGTCGAGCAGGTTCTTGATGACCGAGCGCATCCCCCTCTGGCTTATCCCCTCCGTCAGTGGGTATATCGGGACAATCCTCCCTGTGTGTATCATCTCTTCGCCGTCGTCTTTTATTATCTCGAACTCGGGGTTCGTTATCTGTATATCCTTGTACCTCTCGACCTTGCCGTAAAGGACCACCTTGTCGCCGGATTTGAACATCTTCTGCATATATGGCTGGTTGAACCAGACCGCGTAGATGACCCCGGTATCGTCGCCCACCGCCATCTTAAATAACGCCAACCCCTTTCCCCGGCGCAAACCCGCGGTCAGGACCTCGCCCCTTATCGTGGAATACTCTCCTATTTTGACCTTATTTATCGTATTAAAACGGCTGCGGTCCTCATAGCGGCGCGGAAAATGGTAGAGCAGGTCCTCGACGGTCCCTATATCGAGGCGCGCGAGTATCTCGGCCCTCGCCGGCCCGACGCCCTTCACATACCGCACCGGGATCTCATTTAAAGGCTGATTTTTGGTGTTGATGTTTTTGTCCGCTTGTGTTATCATTATACCCCTAAATAATACTTCAAGGAGGAAGTCATGTCAAAGGTATGCGATATATGCGGCAAAGGCAAGATGGCGGGTAAGGCCATCAAACGCCGCGGTATGGCCAAGAAGGACGGCGGTGTCGGCCAGAAGATAACGGGCAGAAGCATAAGGCGTTTCGCCCCTAATCTACAAAGGATAAAGGTAAATCTGAAAGGCGTCATCAAGACCCTCAAAGTCTGCACTGCTTGCATCAGGTCGGGTAAAATAGTTAAGGCATAGCCCCCGCAAGGGGCTTAATTAAACTTCAGGTCCCTTGGGACCTTAATTAAACTTCAGGTCCTTAAGCTGCAGTTGTATCGATTCCTGCCCCTGCCATACATTTATCGAAGGCGTAAAAGCGAGATCGAAGACCAGCGAGGCGGAATCGAGTTTATAATCAAGGGCTTTCTTGAAACCGACCGCCTCGTAAGTCAGTTCCCCGTCCGTCACCCATATCTTGAGCGTATTATAGTTTAGTATCTTCGGCTTCGCTTTAAGCGACAGCCCCTTCACCGCGAAGACGGGTTTGCGGTTGCCTACCCCGAACGGCTCAAGCAGCTCCAATTCTTTGAGGAATTTCCTGGTGATATCCTTAAGCGATATCCATGCGTCTATCTCGAGTCGAGGGACCAGGTCCAGGGGCTGTAGGACCTCGTGCGCAACGGCGTTCAAGCTGTCGCGGAAGGCGTCTATATTTTCCTTGGAAATGGTTATGCCGGCCGCGTGCTCGTGCCCGCCGAACTCGATCAGGTGCTCCTTGCATTTCGTAAGCGCGTCGAAGAGGTGGAAGTTCCTTATCGAACGCCCGGACCCCTTCCCTGTATTTTCGTTGAACGCGACCAGTATCGTCGGCCTGTAGAATTTCTCGACTATGCGCGAGGCGACTATGCCTATCACGCCGGGATGCCATTTATCTCCGTGCAGGACTATGACCCTGTGCTCCTTGAAATTCACTTCGCGCTCGACCTTCGAGACCGCCTCTTTAAGTATCGCCGCCTCCATCGCCTGCCGCTCGCGGTTGCTCTTATCGAGCTCCTCGGCGAGTTTTTTCGCCTCTTCTTTATCGTCTGTCAGGAGCAATTTCAGCGAATGCATCGACGAATTCATCCTGCCCGAGGCGTTCAACCGCGGCCCCAGGATGAATCCCACAGTCTCGGTATAAAATTCCTTCTTCTTCCCTATCCCGGCTACTTCCATGAGCGCCCTTAAGCCCGCCCTCTGCGTCTTCGCCAGGTACTTGAGGCCGTGTTTTACCAGTATCCTGTTCTCACCGGTAAGCGGGGCGACATCGGATATCGTACCGAGCGCCACCAAGTCGAGGTCTTCTTCACTGCTCCAACCTAATGCTTGCGTTAATTTATATACAAGGCCGACGCTGGCGAGATGTTTATAGGGATAGCCGCAACCCGGCGCGAACGGGTCCAGTATCGCTAATGCCTCAGGCAGGTTGCCTTTTACGGGCTGGTGGTGATCGATGATTATGGAGTCTATGTGATGCTTATTTAAGAAATCTACCTCTTCGGCAGCAGTGATCCCGCAGTCGACCGCGATGACAAGTTTCACGCCGTCCTTACGCGCGGTCTCAAGCGCTTCAAGATTAAGGCCGTACCCCTCCTTTACGCGGTCAGGGATATAATTGTGTACGTGGGCGCCGTATCTTTTCAGCGTCGCATACAACAGCGCCGTGGCTGTCAGGCCGTCGACGTCGTAATCGCCGTAAACGAGGATGCGCTCCTTATTTTCTACGGCGGATCTTATCCGCGCGGCCGCTTTCTCCATGTCCTTGAAAAGGAAAGGGTCGTGGAGCGATGAGAGGCCGCACGAGAGGAAACTGCGGGCTTCCTGCGGGTTATTTACGCTTCTTTTTATAAGCAGGCGGGCGAGGACAGGCGATATACCCAGCGCCTCGGCAAGGCCGGCGCCGGCGCTGTCGTCTAACGATTCCATCTCCCATGCCTTTTGCATATCAGGCGGGCTCTATATGGACTATCACATCCGTGACGCCGGGGAATTTTTCGCGAATGCGCTTCTCGATGGTGGTAGACAGGTCGTGGGCCTTCCCGACAGGCATGTTCTTATCCACCGTCACGTGGAGGTCGACATGGATATCATCGGAGCGGCCGCGCGTCCTTATGCGGTGGCAGCCGACTATCTCCTTTATATCGGATAGCGCGTCGCATATATTCTGCACTTCGATGACCGCGTAATCGGTAAGGACCTTTGAGCTCTCCATGAGTATCCTGACCCCGATATACGCGATCAACAGCGATATTATTATGCCTGCGATGACGTCTATGATGGGAAGCCCCATCCTGACGCTGACCAGGCTGATCACGACCGTGATGGAAGTAAAGATGTCCGAACCCGTGTGCATGGCATCAGCCACTAGGAAATCGCTGCCCAGCTGCTTTCCTCTTCTATATTCATATCTCATCACGCCGATATTGACTGCCAGGGTCACGCCCATCACGACGAAGCTGCCCCAATTCGCCGTGGGGTTGATAAGCTCCTGGTGAACCAGCCTGTGCAGGGATGCGGTTATGAGCTTGAAGGCTATAAAGAAGAGCGCCACCGCGATGGCCATCGAGGCGAGGGTCTCATACTTGCCGTGGCCGTAAGGATGTCCGATATCCCTGGGCCGCGACGCCACCGCTATCCCGATCAGGCCGATTATATTCGATGACCCGTCCGAGAGCGAATGGAAACCGTCCGAGGTCATGGCCAGGGATTGCGTCAGGAGGCCGTATATGATCTTGGCCGCGGCCACTCCCCAGTTAAGTACGAGTATCCAGATAAGGATATTTCTTATCTGTATATACCTATTATTTCCCAATTGCTTTCTTCCTCGGCTGGAATGCCAGCACAAGCGGGCTGGCGATATAGACGGTCGAATATACGCCGGAAACAAAACCTACCAGCAGCGCGAACGCGAAATTGCTCAGGACCTCGCCGCCGTAAAGGAAGATCGCCAATACCACGAGGAGAGTTACCCCCGAGGTCAAGAGCGTCCTTCCCAGCGTCTGGTTGACGCTCAGGTTTATCACGTCATACAGGCTCATCTTCCTGTTGAGCCGTATATTTTCCCTTACCCTGTCATAGATGACGATGGTGTCATTTATCGAATAACCGGCGATGGTAAGGAAAGCCGTGACGCTCAGCAGGTCTATCGCCCTGTTCGTCAACGCCAGGAAGCCCAGCGCCACCAAGACGTCATGTATGAGGGCGATGACGCCCGCTGCCGCGAAATTAAAATGCTTGAACCTGAAAGCGACATATATCAATATGCCGATCAGCGACCATATGATCGCGTATACGGCCTTCGTCTTGAGATGTTTTCCCGCGACCGGGCCGACATGCTCTATCTTGAGCATCTGTATATCCTGGTCCGGGAAAGCGCTCTTCAGCTTGTTCGTAAGGTCCGTGCTCTTGTCGGCTGCGGTCCTTATGAGTATGACCCTCGGGTTATCCTTGAACTGCTGGATCGAGGCATCCTCGAGGTTAAGCTCTTTCAGCGTCTTCCTGACGCCTTCGATATCCGGGGCGGACTTGAACATATACTCCTGGAGCTGGCCGCCGGAGAAATCTATTCCGTACGCCTTATCTTGTTTCGAGAAAAATGAGAAGAGACCTACGCCTATCACGATGATAGAGATGGCATAAAATATCTTCCTCTTGCCTATAAAATCGATCTTCGTCTCCTTGATAAGCTTTAACATCGGCAGGGATTTTACCAGGCCTGCATTTATGAGTGATTCCATTATGACGCGCGTAACGAAGATCGCCGTGAACATGCTCGCCAGGAGACCGATGGTCAGGGTCACAGCGAAACCCCTGATCGGGCCTGTCCCGAACTGGAAGAGGAATAGAGCCGCGATCAGCGTCGTAAGGTTCGAGTCGAATATGGCGCTGAATGCCTTGTCATAACCCATGCTGACCGCCTGCCGCAGCGCCTTTCCGGCCTGCAATTCCTCTCTTATCCTCTCATTGATAAGCACGTTCGCGTCGACTGCCATGCCGAGCGAAAGGGCTATACCCGCGATACCGGGAAGGGTCAACGTGGCGGATATGCCGGGGAACACATAAGGCAGGAACCCGAGGCATCCGAGGGTGAACAACAGGTTAAGGCTTAGGGCGATGTCGGCGATGAGGCCGGATATGAGATAATAACCGGCCATGAATATCAGGATAAGCGCTCCGCCTATCAGGCTAGCCTTTATGCCTTTATTTATCGAATCCTGCCCCAGCAAGGGGCCGACCGTCCTCTCCTCCTCGATATACATGGGAGCGGGCAGCGCGCCGGTCCTCAATACCAATGAGAGGTCCCTGGCGTTCTCGACCGTGAACCTTCCGCTTATCACGGCCTCGCCCGAAGGTATCGCCTCCCTTATGACCGGGGCAGACTGCACTTTGCCGTCAAGAACTATTGCCAGCCTCCTGCCGACATTCTCGCTTGTTATCCTCGCGAATTTTTTCGCGCCTTCCGAATTAAACGTAATATTGACCGTCGGCTCGTTGAATTTGCTCTGGTCGAAATGTATCGCGGCATTCGAGAGCCCCTCGCCGGTCATGACAGCCTGCTTTTCCAGCAGCAGCTTGCCCTCATCGTCGAGGGAAGTCTTTAGCTCATAGCCTTCGGGGACATTGCCGGTCAACGCCTGCTTCATCTTTTCCGCGTCATCTGAAACCAGCTTGAATTCAAGCAGCGCAGTCCGCCCGATTATGCTCAGGGCGCGCTCGCGGTCGGTGACGCCGGGAAGCTGGACCACTATCTCGTCCTTTCCCTGCCTCTGGATAGACGGCTCCCTTACGCCGAACTGGTCTATCCTGTTCCTTATGACCTCGATCGCCCTGTCGCCGGCGTCTTCACGCGCGTTCTCCGGCAGGTGGCTGTATCGACTTTAAGCAAAAGGTGCATCCCGCCCTTTAAGTCAAGGCCGAGCTTTATCTTGCCTTCCTGTATCACCTTCCCGTCTTTATCCTTGACGTCAAAAGGCGGATAGATGAGCCAAAATGAAGCCGCTATTAAAGCGAATATTAATCCCGCTTTCCAGGGAAGCCCTCTGTTCATTTCTCCTCTCCTGTCCTCTTCTTTGTCGTATAAGCTATCGCGTATTTATCAACTTCTATCTTCGCGCTATCGTCAACCCGGAGGACCACGGATGTCTCCTTTACGTTGACTATTGTGCCGTGTATCCCGCCGCTTGTGACGACCTCATCGTTCTTGGCGAGGTTCTTTACCATCTCCGCGTGGTCTTTCTTCTGTTTCTGCTGGGGTCTTATGAGCAGAAAATAAAATACCACAAATATGAGGATCAGTGGTAAAAAACTTGCTATCGCGTTTGCGCCTTGCTGTTCCATTGTTTACCCTTTCTTTTGTTTTGCCGTTATTCCGACGGCTTCGTACTTCTCCATGAAATCAGCCCTGAATTTCGCGAACTTTCCGTCCCTTATCGCCTGCCTCATCTTCTTCATGAGGCTTTGGTAAAAATATATGTTATGCAACGATACCAGTTTCAACCCGAGGATCTCGTCGGTGTTGAAGAGATGCCTGATATAACTCCTTGTATGGTTCCTGCACGCGTAGCAGCCGCACCGCTCTTCTATCGGGCCCAGCTCCTTCGCGTTCACCGCCGTCCTCACGGAGAAACGCCCGTTCGAGGTAAAAGCGGTGCCGTTCCTGCCGTTCCTGGTCGGGACGACGCAGTCGAACATGTCGATTCCGGCGGATACCGCGTCGAAGAGGTCCTGCGGCTCGCCGACACCCATAAGATAACGCGGCTTATCCTCCGGCAGCAGCGCCGCCGTGAATTGCGTCATCTCGTTGGTGATCTCCCGGGGCTCGCCTACCGCGAGTCCGCCCAAGGCGTAACCGTCAAAATCCATCTTGACCAGCATCTTCGCGCAATCTTCCCTCAGGTCCTTATAAGAGGCGCCCTGCACTATACCGAAGACGGCCTGCTTCTTATTGGGCTTGGGATCGAAATCCTTTTCAAACCGCTCCCTGGAGCGCCTAGCCCACTCGAGCGTCCTTACGGCGGCGCGTTTCGCCATCTCGTATTCGCATGGATAATGGACGCACTCGTCAAGCACCATCATTATATCACTTCCGAGGCAAGTCTGGAACTCCAACATCTTCTCCGGCGTAAGCATATGCTTCGAGCCGTCTATGTGCGACTGGAACTCCACGCCCTCATCGCTCACTTTCCTCAGCACCGCGAGACTGAAGACCTGGAACCCGCCCGAGTCGGTCAGTATCGGCTTCTGCCAATTCATGAATTTATGGAGGCCGCCCGCGTTCTTTATTATCTCTTCGCCGGGACGCAGGTAGAGGTGGTACGCGTTCGACAGGAGTATCTGAACTCCGCAAGCGTCGAGCTCGTCGTTCGAGAGCGTCTTTACCGTCGCCTGCGTCCCCACCGGCATGAACGCCGGGGTATCAAACTCTCCGTGCGATGTCTTTATCTTCCCCGCACGGGCTTTCGTCTCTTTGTCTTTCGCGATTATTTCTATCTTCATATTATCAACATCGAGTCGCCGTAACTGTAAAACCGGTACTTCTCTTTCACGGCCTCCTCGTAGGCTTGGAACAGGACTTCCCTGCCGCAGAAAGCCGCGACGAGCATCAGAAGCGTCGTCTTCGGCAGGTGGAAATTCGTCACCAGCGCGTCGACAAATTTAAAATTATACGGCGGATATATGAAAAGATTGGTCCATCCTTTGCCCTTCTCGACCCGGTTCTTCGAGCCCTTGACGAGCTGCGCCTGGTTCTCCAGCACCCTGCAGGTCGTTGTCCCGACCGTGAATATCTTACCGCCCTTCTCTTTCACATCGTTCAGCCTCAGCGCGGCCTCTTCCTTCAATTCAAATACCTCGGGCTCTAACTTATGCCTGGAGACCTCGTCTACCGAAACCGGTTTGAACGTCCCGTACCCGACATGCAGGGTCAGCGATTCGACCGATGCTCCCTTCGCCTTGATATTTTTTAATACCTCATCGCTGAAATGCAGACCGGCGGTGGGTGCCGCGACCGCTCCCGGTGTCCTGGCATAGACGGTCTGGTACCTCTCCTCGTCGGATTTCTCCGGCGGACGCTTTATATAAGGCGGGAGGGGAACTATGCCTATCTTATCCAGTATAGCCCCGAAATCCGAGCCGTTTATGCTGAATTCGATAAGCCTTATCCCTTCACTTTCGCCGCGGATGACGCCGGTGAGTTCGCCTGCGCCGAACGTGAAACTCGTGCCGACTTTTATCTTTGTGGAAGTATTTATCAGGCACTTGTAGAGCCTCTCGCTCATCTTTTCTATGAGCGTTATCTCGGCCTTCGCGCCCGTATCCGCCCTCTTCGCCGGAAGCCTCGCCTTTATGACCTTCGTGTCGTTTACTACGAGGCAATCCTGGGGCCCGATATAATCGATGATGTCGCGGAAGTTCCTGTGTTCTATCTTCTTTGATATTTTATGGACTACCATAAGCCGTGAGGCGTCGCGCGCCTGCGCCGGATATTGCGCGATAAGCTCTTCCGGAAGTTTATAATCGAATTCACTCAGTCTCATTTCGCGTCCTTAAGATCGGTTATCTTTGAGCCGGGATAATAAAATCCCAGTATCTCGTCCGCCTTCTTGCCGGCGCGGGACATGTAATATGCGCCCCACTGGCAAAGGCCTACCCCGTGCCCCCACCCCAGTCCTTCGAAGGCCACATATTCCCCTATCACCGTGACCTTGAAATTCGTGCTCCTTACGATATCGGCCCCGATCATCCGCCTGAAATCCTTCGCAAGGAGGATCGCCTCCCCTTTGTCACCCTTGACCTTTAATTCCAATATCCGGGCTGAGAACGTATCTCTTTTCACGGCTTCAAATCCGATTATGTCACCGACGGGATAGCCGGCGGCCGCGAGTTTCTCCTCCGCCTCTTTTACCGACATCCATTTCTCCCAGTAGAAGTGCGGCGATTTCCTGCACCACCTGCACTTTACCCCCTTCAGCGGAGGAAGGTCGATGTTCCAAAGGTAAGCGGCGTCGAATGTGCTGCCGCCGCATGTGGCGTGGAAAAAAGCCGGGAATATAACCCCGTTATACGTCAGGACCTGGTCCCTCGTCTCGTCCACGGCCTTGTTGGTCCGCCATTTCTCGGAAAAGATACCGCCGTAGACCTGGGAACTCACATCAGCCGTGACATCATAATCTTTCGCCTTCGATTCTTTTATCTGGCTCAACGCGTAGGTCCTTGCCGCTATCGCCTGGGCCTTGAGCGCCTCCATCGGCCACCACGTCGAGACCTCGTTGCGCATGACGCCGTAAAGGTATTCTTCCAGGTCGACCGTATTTACGACGGTCAATTTCCTTCCGTCCTTAAATATCCTTATTTTGCCCCTGAATATGCGCCCGTTTATATAGACACGCGAGCCGCCTACGGGTTCCACCGAGATAGCGTTGGCGCTGATCTCCTTCCCGTCAAACCCGAACCCCGCGTCGGTCGCTGTCAGGCCGGTCTCCGGCAGGTACTTCTCCTCGAGGAGGACGCTGTTGGAAAGATGGTCTAATATCCTGAAATTCCCGGCTATGAAGATTCTTATCGAATCGGCGCCCTTCGCGACCGCGACGCGGACGCGGACCGGATCTCGCGCGGCGGTGAACTCCTGTATGCAGTGGACCGCAGGAGCGGTAATTACCGATATTGCCGCGAAGATCGTCAAGAAACAGAGGCGGGTTCGCATGACCGGTTAAAACAACTCCTTCTGGGATTCTTTTTTGGAGGGGACTTTAAAATGCTCGTATGCGGACTTCGCGGCTTCTCTTCCGCGGGGCGTGCGTTTCAGAAATCCTATCTTTAACAAAAACGGCTCGACTACGTCAGAAATGGTATCCGCCTCTTCATTCAATGTCGCAGCAAGGGATTCTATCCCTACCGGCCCGCCGCTATACGTATCTATGATAGCTTTCATCACTTTCCTGTCGAGGGCGTCGAGGCCCATCGCGTCGATGCCGAGCATCGCCAGCGCTTTGTCCACGATCTCTTTGTCTACCTTCCCCGCGTTCTTCACCTCGGCGTAATCCCTTACCCTGCGCAGGAGCCTGTTGGCTATGCGCGGTGTGCCGCGGGCCCGGCGCGCGATCTCTGAGGCAGAATCCTTATCCAGGTCTATCTTGAGTATCTTCGCGGAGCGCTTGATTATCTGCACCAACTCCTCGGCGGCGTAAAAATCTAGGCTGTAGAGCATACCGAACCTGCCGCGCATCGGGGCGCTCAATAGCCCGGAGCGCGTCGTCGCGCCGATAAGCGTGAACGGTTTTAAATTGAATTTTATCGTCTTGGCGTAAGGGCCTTTGTCGATGACGAAATCAATCTGGTAATTCTCCATCGCCGGATAGAGGAACTCCTCCACGATCTTCGAGAGGCGGTGGATCTCGTCTATGAAAAGGATATCTCCTTCGCCGAGATTTGTAAGGATGCCGATCAGGTCGCCGGCCTTCGCGATAGCCGGCCCGGACGTGGCGGTTATCTTCGTCCCCATCTCGCCGGCTATTATATGGGCCAGCGTCGTCTTGCCGAGGCCCGGAGGGCCCGAAAACAGGATGTGCTCGAGCGGCTCTTTCCTCTTCTTCGCGGCCGACACGGCAATGAGCAGGTTATCAACGACCGCCTTCTGCCCTACGAACTCCGTGACCTTCGCGGGGCGCAGGGAAAGGTTTAATATTATATCTTCCTCTGTCTCCTGGCTGAAGACGAGTTTTTCGCGCAACTGCCCTTCTTTATCTTTCTTCTCTTCGCTCATTTGGAATGTTTCTTATGTTTATAGACTTCATTCAGCAGGTCTTCCGCGGTCTTGATTCCCGGCGAACGCTCGAGGGCCTTCTGTATCATCTCTTTGGCTTCCGGCTTCTTATACTGCAATTGCAGCAGGATCTCGGTCGCCTCTTCCACGAAATCCGGTTCCTTCGTGACCGTTATCTCGACGCCGTATTCCTGTATCAGCCCGAACTTCCCGAGCTTATTTTGGAGTTTGGCGACTATCTCTTTTGCGCGTTGTTCCCCGATGCCCGGCAGGGATTTGAGCGCGGCGAGGTCACCGTCGGCTATCGCTTTTACTATCTGAGGTATAGAGGCGTTCAATGCCCTGACCGCCGCCTTGGGCCCGATGCCGGAGACGGTGATGAACTTCTCAAAAAATTCCTTCTCTATCTCGTTTAAGAAACCTATGAGGACGGGTATGCTGCGCGCGGGGTCGGTATGGTGGTAATGGTATGTTATCAGTTTGATGGAGCCGTCCGGGGATATGTGTCCGTCGATCGACTTCATCACGCAGCCCGGGATCAATACTTCGTAAGAGATGCCGCCGTCGACGTCGATGATGAGGGATGAGCTCTTGCGTTTGGCGATCTTGCCTCGGATATGAGATATCATCTTGACCCCGTTATCCCGTCCATCCGGGAGATGTGTGCGTGAGCGACCGCGAGCGCCAGCGCGTCAGAGATATCAGGCGGGTTCGGGGCCGACTTCATATTGAAAAGGTTTTGTATCATGCGCTGCATCTGGTATTTGCTCGCGTGGCCGGCGCCTGTGACCGCCTTTTTGACGCGCGTCGCCGAATATCCGACGAGTTCCGTCCCGGTCTCTTTTGCCAGGAGGCATATCGCGCCGCGGGCGTGGCCCATAAGTATGGAGGTTACGGGGTGCCTGTAATGTGAATATAACTGCTCGAGGACCAGCACGTCCGGCTTCGACTCCCTGACGAGGCCTTTTATCGCCTTGTATATCTTCTCTATCCTCGCCTCTACTTTTTCTTTCGCCGAGGTCCTCACGACACCCGCTTCAATGAGCTTTATTCCCTTCGGCCCGGCCTCTATCAGGCCGTAACCGGTAATGCATAAACCTGGGTCGATACCCAGTATTTTCACCCCGTTAGAAATCCGATTTCTAACGGGATTTGTCATTCCTGCTTTGCCTGTTCCAGTATCTCGTCGGGGATGTCAAAATTCGCGTATACGTTCTGGACGTCTTCGTAATCCTCCAGCGCCTCGACTAGCGCAAGGACCTGTTTCGCCGGGGTGCCTGTGACCTTTACCGTCATCGTCGGGAGACTGGTCACCTCGGCCAGCTGGCATTCGATCTTGTTGTCATCGAGCGCCTTCTTGACCTTCTCGAAATCATGGGGGGCTGTCGTTATTTCATAGACCGTATCTTCGGTCTTCATGTCTTCGGCGCCCGCGTTGAGGGCTATATCCATAAGCTTGTCTTCTTCGATCTTCGTCTTTTCGATGACGATCAGCCCCTTCTTATGGAAAAAGCGCGCGACAGCGCCCGGGCCGGCCATATTGCCGCCCTTGCGCGATAGGATATTCTTTATTTCTGCCGAGGCCCTGTTCTTGTTGTCGGTCAGGGCTTCGACCATTATAGCCACGCCGCCAGGCCCGTAGATCTCGTAATATATCGTCTCATAGACGACGCCGGGAAGCTCTCCGGTCCCCTTCTTTATCGCCTTTTCTATGTTGTCCTTGGGCATGTTCACTTCTCTGGCCTTTGCCAGGGCAAAGCGGAGCCTCGGATTCACATCCGGGTCGCCGCCCCCGTCCTTCGCGGCGACGGTGATCTCTTTGGTCGCTTTGGTAAAGGCCCTGCCTTTTACGGCATCAGCGGCGGCTTTTTTGTTCTTTTGTGTCTTCCATTTTGAATGTCCGGACATCTCAGGAAATACCTCCGATTTAGATTAATTTTTCGTGGAATTTGAATACAAAATTATACCATTTTGGGGGCTAAAATGTAAAGGATTTTTGGGCGGGAACTGCGCTATTTGTGGTGCTCGTGGCCGTGGTTGGCGTGGCCGCCTGCCGCTTCTTCGGCCGCCTTCTTGGTGTTGGCAACTATCAGATTTGTGATCTTGGCGGGAACTTCCTCGTAGTGGTCGAACTTCATCGAATATGAGCCGCGGCCGCCTGTCATGGAACGCAGTTCGGTCGCGTATTTGAACATCTCGGCCATGGGTATATTGGCTTTGACATACTCCTGTTTCCCTCTCCCCTCAATGCCCATTATCCTCCCGCGGCGGGAGTTAATATCGCCGGTTATCTGCCCGAGGTAATCATTAGGGACGATTATCTCTACGCCCATTATCGGCTCCAAAAGGACTGGGCTCGCCTGTTCCTGGCCGCTCTTGAAGGCCATCGAACCGGCTATCTGGAAAGCCATATCCGACGAATCGACCTCGTGGAACGAACCGTCGTATACGGTCACCCTGATATCGACGACAGGGTATCCGGCGAGGAAGCCCTTGGTCATCGCTTCCCTTACGCCCTTCTCTACGGACGGGATAAATTGCCTCGGGATCGCTCCGCCGACGACTTTGTCCACGAACTCGAATTGCTGTCCGTGCGGCAACGGCTGGAGCTCCAGCCAGCAGTCGCCGTATTGCCCGCGGCCGCCGGACTGCCTCTTGAATTTGCCCTGTATCTTGACGGCCTTTTTTATCGTCTCTTTATAGGGGACTTTGGGAACGCCGACCTCTACATCTACGCCGAAACGCTTCTTCATCCTGTCGAGCATTACATCCAGGTGGAGGTCGCCCATTCCCGATATTACGAGCTCGTGCGTCTGCTCGTTGCGGGTTATCCTGAACGTCGGGTCTTCCGAGGCGAGGCGCGTCAATGCGCCCATTATCTTCTCCTCATCCTGGCGCGTCTTGGGTTTTACGGAATCAGATATGCACGGTTCCGGGAATGACGTTGCCGGGAAGGCGATGGGGTTCCTCTCGTCGCAAAGGGAATCGTTATTATGTGAATCCTTGAGTTTGGCGACTGCGGCTATATCCCCGGCGCCGGCCTTCTGTATGGGCACCTGCTCCTTACCCTGCAGGACATAGATCTGCCCTATACGCTCCTTGAGGTCCCTCGAAGAATTATAGAATCCGGTGTTCGATTCTATCGTCCCTGAGAATACCCTGAAGAGCGTAAGGTGGCCCACGTAAGGATCGAATATATCCTTGAATATGAATGCCGAGAAGGGTTCGGTATCGACGGGATTTCTCTTGGCCGGTTCTTTCGTCTTCGGGTTTATGCCCTCGACCGGCGGCCTGTCTGCCGGCGACGGGAAAAGGTCGACGATCGCGTCCAGGAGTTCTGTCACCCCGATATTCTGGACTGCCGAGCCGCAAAAGACCGGGATGATCTTTCCCGAGATACACGCCGACTTGAGCGCCTTGGCCATCTCCTCCCGGGAGATCTCTTTGCCTTCCAGGAATTCCTCGGTAAGCGTGTCGTCGGTCTCGACGACCGCGTCGAGCAACTCTTCCTTATATCTGCCGTCCTTCGGCAGGACGCCCTCTACGCCTTTAAGCGAAAGCTCCTCCCCTACGGGAAGCTGGAGCGCGACGCACTGTTTCCCGAACCTGTCGCGTATCGAGTTGAGGGTATTCTCAAAATTGGCGTTCTCTTTATCGAGTTTATTTATGAATATCGCGCGCGGAAGGTTCCTCTCCTCCAGGAATTGCCATACGCGTTCGGTCCCGACCTCTATGCCGTGGACCGCCTCGATCAAAAGCACGGCCGCGTCGGCCGCGCGCAATGGCGCTATCACGTCGCCGACGAAATCGGCGTACCCCGGCGTATCGAGGATATGGACCCTTGTGTTCTTCCAGATGAGGTGTAGGAATTTCGAGGTGATGGAGATCTTTCGTTCTATCTCGTCGGCATTGTAGTCGGAGTGGGTGTTGCCTTCCGCTACCTTTCCGAGCCGGGTGGTCATCTTGGCGTTAAAGAGGAGCGCCTCGATCAGTGAAGTCTTCCCCGAACCGGAATGCGAGACGAAAATTACGTTACGGACGTTCTGTGCGGGGTATCTATCCATAAGTATTAGTCAATATAACGTAGGCGGAAATCCTTGTCAAGCGGAAAAAACGGCCTCTTACCTTGTAACGGTCAGGCTGATCTCTTTCCGCGCGTCGGCCAAAGTGGAATCGATCGAATTCTTGAGAAATTGCGGATTGAGCATCATCGAGGTTGGCCCCTGTCCTGCTTCGCCGGGTTTCTTCTGCGCGGCAAATTCCATCGAATAGGCCGTATTAAGGAGAACGAGCTGGCGGAAGGATACTTCCAGGCTGCCGTGCACCTTGGGGTATAACGTCTTGACGTTGCCGCTCGAGTAATCCGTGAACATCCGCATCTGGTCGTTAGTCATCCGGAGCCATGAGGCGGACCATTCATCCCATTTCTTCTTGTCGAAATTCTTTTTGTTCGCTTCGTAGGCCGTATTCAAATCGCTGTAAAGCGATTGGACCCTGTCCGCGGTTTCGGTGAGGCGCTGCTTATCGCTCTTCTCCTTTTCGGATACCTGTGAAGCGGAACCAATGACCAGGTCGCATGACCCCGCGGCTATCTCCTTATTATCCGCTTCCGCTCTCGCTTCGATGGCGTATTTACCCGGCGAAAGCTGTCTTTCGAAGGGCTCGATAAGGGTGAAAAAATCGCCGCTCCGGACGGTAATATTTTTCGTTATGAGGACCTTGTCCTGTCTCTTAAAATTGAGCGTAAGCTTTGTCCCGCGCGGCAGGTCGGCCTTACCCGTGATCCTTATCTTGCTCTTTGCGTATTCGGCTTTTAAACTTATGTTCGAAAGCGTTGCCGGCGCTTTCGCCGTCTCTTTGGAGTCGGCCTTGGAATAACCCTCAGCCGGTTCTTTTATCTCAAAAGATTTGATATCTTTCCTGCTCAGCTTCATCTTTCCGGAGCCCAGCTTTATCTCTATATAATCATCGGGCTGGCCTATTATCTGCCCGTTAAGCGTCCTGCCGTTCTGGAGAGTTATTGTATCGGCACGTGACGAAACCGGCATAAAAATAACTATCGCGATTGTCAACAATATGAATGCCTTCTTCATGACCCTTCCCTCCAATATTTAATACGCGCCGTAGGCAAATAGGTGCACGTCAGGTCTTCAAAGACCGGGGTCTGCGAGCTCGTTGTATACTGGTCCTTACTAATATCCGATTTGGCTAATGCGATCTTGTATTGTATCCAGGAATTGGTCCCGCCTATGGCCGCGCCGTTACTGGCAGCGGCGGTCCAGCCCGAATCTGACGACGGGATATTATTATAGGAAGTGGCCGTCCTGAAAGAAACTGCGGCGGTGTTACCGGACGGCGTCTGGGCCGACCAGGAAACCGTCCCCCATCTTATCGATCCCCCGCTGTAAAACGGCGTAGAGATAAGATACCCGCTCTCCGGTATGCAGCGAATATCGTCCCAATGTGTCTGCATCGTCGTGACGGCGCCGGCATAAGGCCAGGTGCCATTAAGGCCTATAATATGTTGTCCCCTATCAAGGTCGACCCAGTCCGCGCCCAGATATTGGTTGTTTGCCACAAATTTAAATATAGGATTTGACGGGTAACCGGCCGCCCAATTCGCCACGTTATTCCTCTGGATGCCATTTACCCAGGAGGCATACTGGGCCGAACTCGCTCCGTTGTCCCATCCTATCATCGCCATTGCGCTCTCTGTGGTATAATTAAATTGCGGATGGAAGAAGGCGCCCTGATAGAGCCGTATCTCGCAAGTGTCCCCGTCCGGCCATAGAGGCCTGGGTTCGGTCAATACCTGATCTGTTCCGTGCGCATCAGTTAATAATGTTTTGTAACCATTGGGTAGCAGGCAATTCGCCCATCCCTGAGGGTCATCAGCGGAACCTTTGGCGAAAAGCCAGCAACCGCAGCCGGTCCCTTCCGGCTGCCAATATTGGAAGCTGCCCGGCGCGGGAATGTTGTTAAGGGCCTCGCCGCTCTTAGATTCCGGACTCTCTATGTATACGGGGGCGTTGCCGTTATTGGCGTCATATGCGGGGAAAAGTTGCGGTTCCATTACCGGATTTCCGTTTACATCATACGTATAAACATTCATTACGCCGTCGCTGTTTTTGTCGTCAAAATAGATCCATTTGCCGCCGGCGGGCGCATAAGACGGATTTATCGGGGGATGGCCATCGACGTAGGGGCCTGTATATAATGTGGCTGAACCCCTCCAGGCTATCCGGCTAGACGGGGCCGGTGCTTTAAGATAACCCCTCACGAACACGCTTTGGGTATTGGGCTTAAAGTAATACCTGCTCAGCTCAAAATGCTTCGCCTCGTGGGTATTGCATTCGATGTAAATTTCGTTGTCGCCGTCCCCGTCGTTATCCCTGATATCCTGAAAACTCATATTTAAGGTCACGTCCGGGATGTTCCACCACGCGCGATTCCATTGATACCCCTTCATCATGGCGGTGGAAAAAGCCGGGTCCTCGTCGAAATTGTCCCAATAGCCGAGTTTCACCGAATCAAGGGTTTTGGTATAAGTCCCGGCCTCTTCCCAGCGCATCTTTGAGGCGCCGGCATCCCAGTAATCGCCCTCGGTCGGGCAGCTGTCGAGCCAGTTCACGTTAAAGACCTCGCCGTCGCGGAAATTACCCTGCTGGTTGAACCAGGCGGCGCAATACTCCTCTTTTGTCGTCTGCGTCCATGTGCCGAAGACCTCCACCGTCGCGGTCACCTGCCTGGTCGCCGCCGTCAGGCCGCTCGCGAGAACAGAAGCCGTGGAAGTTATGGTGTATATCCCCGCGTGGTTGTATGTAAGGCCCGTCTTCATCAGGGGGTCATAGCCGAGCCTCTCGGCCGGGACGACAGATGCGCCCGCCCAGCTGGCGCCTTTCCACTTTAACATCACCGTATTCCCGTAGGTGTTATCATAATATTCGATCCGGATCTTATGCCAGCCCGCCGCCTGGAACGTATAATCCCCGCTGTATTCGGTCGTGCCCTGGTCCTGCCAGCTCGTCCCCTGGAGGACATTGGCCGTATTGTCATCCAAAAAAAGTTTGGCGCCGTCGTCGACCATCACCCGAAAAGTGATGGGTGTCCCGGTCTCGTCCGGCATTATCTCGATATAACCGTCCCATATGACGCCGAACCTGTCGACTCCGAAATTCACGATAGTGGCGATGGAGCCTCCGCCGGCGAACTCGGCGTCGTGCGTCTCAGACCAGCCCACATCGGAAGGAGTGGACTCATATCCGTCCGTGCCGGGAAGCTGGGTGTCATTGGGAGTTTGGTAGACAGGCCCGAGTTCGACGACCTTCTTGGCAAATCCCGCCTTATCTATGGTGACGTCCGGCGAGACCCCTGATATCCCCGGCCCGGATGCCCCCCCGTAATACCTCCCGAGAAGACCGCCTCTCATTATAGGCTTATAAAGCGTGATCTTGTCCTTATTGATGTTGAAAACGTCCTGGTCTATTCCCGTCGCGGCCCTTATCTCATTCATCGAATCGAAAGGTTTGTTCTTGCACTGCGCGGTTCCCTCGATATTGCCCGATATGCCGTTTATTGCCGTGTTTGTCGAATCCGTATCCCTGTAATCTATTATGTTCGCGACCTGCTGGTTTGTAAGGAATGTCTTAAGGATATCGATCTGACTGGCGTCCGTTTCGTCGAATGTATTGAGATTTACCTTATCTTCCTCGGACGTGATGGCAAGGGTATAGGTCCCTTCGCCAAGAGGGACGTTCGTTCCGCTAGAAGCGGCATAGCCTGCCACATAAGTCTTGAGGTTGGCATAGGAGGCAGAGGTTACCTGGGCGCGAATATCCATCACCGCTCTCTTTATGCCCGCCTCAGCTATATAACGCGCCCTTTCGGAATTTAGGAAATTGGCCGCTTCCTTGCGCGTAAGGAGCATGTTCAGGGCAAAGCTTATCCCGATAAGCGATATCAGGCCCAAAACGCCTATCGTCAACAGCAACGCTATGCCCCGCCTATTTTTCCCTGTCCAATGTTTCATCACGTTTCGAAATTCTCCACTTTTTTAATCCCCTCAGCCTATCCTATACACAGTTAACATGCCAAAGGGATCGGTTTCTATATAAGTTTAGACCATAAAAACGGCCTTGTCAATGGTACTTTTTTGCTTTTTGGAATGAATTTATTGCTTAATAAACAGCCCTCTGCTACGGAATATAAACGCCGGTTGAGAAGGTTTGGGTCTTTGTGGAATTCGGCTCCTGGATAGTTAAAATTATCTGGACCTTAGACGGCTTTTGCCCTGCCTGGGCGCCGCCGGCCCTTGAATCCCACGTAGTCGTTTGAGTACCTGCGGAATCGAAAAAAGTCATGGAGAATGCCGGCTGTGTAGCAGAAGCAACGACATTATCGGCGATCTTGTGGTTCTTGCTGGGGACATCAGCCTGGTGCGCGCTGAAGTCATAGTCCGGCGCTCCGGTCTGGAAGTAATAATACCTTGTAAGCTCATGGGTAGTGCTGTTGAGCCAGTATCCGACCTGGCACAACTCGAACGTGGCGGTAGCGTCGTTCTGCGTAGGGTTAAGCGCGGCGACAAAAAAGACTTCGCTCCCCCCGCTCGGGGTTACCCATGTGCTTCCGGAGCCGGAAGCAAAACCGCGGAACGTGACATCCGGGTTGCCGGAATTCAAATATGCGGCCGAAAGGTCCCTCGTCATCATATCCAGGGAGGCGCGCGCGTTCTGGAAGACGTCAAGATGGCCCTGGGTCCTGCGCCATGAATCCAGGCCGGCCTTGAAGACTATAAATAGCGAGGTCGCGATTATAGAGAATATGACCGATACGACCAGTATCTCTATTAAGGTGAGGCCCTTTCTACGGGCCGAGCGACGCAATAATTGTGACGAAATTCTCATTAAGGGTTCTCTGTTTATAATTCCATGATACGGTTAACGTGACCTGTTGGCAATTTGCCGGCAACCCGGATGTAGAGACCGTGACCGCATAGTTGAACCTCGGATCGGAAAAAGCGCCGCTTGTCGGCAAGACGCCTGTTGCCCCGTAGCCCACCCTCTTTATCTCCTCCATCTTATCCTGCGCGAATATCGTGGCTTTAGTCAGGTCGGCGGACCGGCTCGCCGAATCGAAACCGACCGGGAATAGCGCCAGGACCGCGAGTATCCCTATCATCAGGATGCCGAGAGAGATGACTATCTCTATTAAAGTAAAACCCTTTGCATTAGAAATGAATTTTATCATGGCATTGTAACCGCCCCTGTCGTGCTATCTACGGATATCACTCTGTTTTTTGTAGCGTCTTTTGTTTCCGCGACCGTCACCGTTGTCGGATTGGCGCTTCCGCTTATAAGCCCGCCGTTCGGGGTGAATGTGACCGTGACCGTAGCGGTGAAATTTATGCCCGCCGGCAACTGATATAGTTTTGTGCTTTCGACTGTTGTGCCTCCGGAATCCGTAATGCGGTACGTATTAGGCGTAACGCTCGTATCGAATACCGCGTTAAAATTGCTGTTCCGCGAAATGGCGTAACTTCTCGCCGTCCTGAGGATCGTGCCGATCTCCCTCTCCGAGGTCCTGAGGCCGGTAGACGATGAGAAATTCGCGAAAAAAGGCACGCTCATCGCGAGGAAGGCCAGGATAATGAACAGGACGATCGTCATCTCGATAAGCGTATAACCGGCTGCCCTTCTTTGCCCATAACGTAAGATCTTCATCGTAAAAGAATTATACCATATATTGACTTTGTGTCAAGGCGGATAGCGCGCAAAATAAAACCCCCGCATAGTGAAATGCGGGGGCTATTTATCCCGGCAGCGTCCTACTCTCCCGAGCCGTTGCCAGCTAAGTACCATCGGCCCTGAGGGGCTTAACTTCCGTATTCGGAATGGGAACGGGTGTGACCCTCTCGGCATAACCACCA
>JBAZFB010000020.1 GCA_041653595.1 Candidatus Omnitrophota bacterium
CCAAGACCGTCCACCTTAATAACATGGATATCCAGGTGGCGACCAACCTCGATGAGGCAGGCGACAGCATAGTCCTCGACTCGGCCTGCGAGTTCGACGATATGACGGTCACTGTCGGCACGCTTAATAACTCGGGAGGCTACGATTTAACGGTCAGCGGCAGCTGGGAGATCTCCGGCACAGGGACTTTCACGCCGGGTACCGGCGCAGCCTCGGTGATCTTAACCGGCGCAGCCAAGAACATAACCACCACCTCCAGTAATTCCTGTGTCTTTTATAACCTGACCGTCTCGGGCAGTTATACCCTGCAATCGTCTATAGGAATGGCCCATAATATGACGATCGGCAGCACGGGCACCCTGGATGCCTCTAATAAGACTATCACCATGACGGGCAGCACGGGCAATTTTGATGTAGAGGGCACCTTCACTTACGGCACCTCTACGGTTGTCATGCAGGCGACAGCCGAGATCCTGGGCCCAGCCAGCGGCACCGGGATCTTTAAAGCCGGATTTTATAATTTGACTATCGGTAAAGTGTCCGCGACCCCGACCGTAACAGTTATCGCCGGAGGCACGTGGGAAGGCATACAGGTTTCTCATACCCTGACCATACTATCCGGAGCCACTCTTACTACCGGCCTCGCCGACAGGAAAATCCAGATGCTAAACGGCTCGACGATAGTCAACAGCGGCACGTGCGACCCGTCAGAGCTCGAGTTTAACCTTGGCAGCAGCGCGGGCACCGCCACCATGGGCGGCGGCAGTTACACAGGCGACCACATCCAGATCGTCCAGGGCACAGTGACCCTGGCCGGGGCCGTGACCGCCTCTTATGAGTGGAGAATAGGTTATTGGCTATCTAACTCGCCCGGCGTCCTTAACCTCAATGGTTATAATCTTACGTCCTCAGGCAGTATTATCCTCGGCAACCATGGATACACGGACCATGTAGGCCAGCTGATCACCGGTTCGGGAAGCATAACCGCGCTCAACCTTTATGTAAATGAGACGGTAACCAGCGGCGGCGACCACTGCTCTATTACCGTGGGAAGCGGCAGTGTTTGCACTTTTTCAGGAGAAGTTTTGACCCATGGGAACGGCATCATCACAAATAACGGTTCGATCGTTTGCGGTAATTTCACTAACGAGAGCGGCGGCACCTATACCGCCAATACCGCAGGATGTTCCATATCCTGCGCAAATTTCACTAACGCCGGGACATTCACCAACAGCCAGACCAACACCGTCTCCGCCTCGGGAAATGTGGTAATAACCGCTTTCGGCGCCACAACCACCAAGAACACCCTTACCATGACAGGCGACGGCAAATACATAAATTCCAGCGCGCATTTGGGCAATCTTGTCAATAACGGCGGTACCAGCCTCAGCAGGAATTATATCGACGGCAATAACCTCACCCTTGACGGGACATTTACGAATAATTCGGGGAAATACTTTACCACCCTTGACGACGACACTACGACCAGCCGAAACCTCACTACCGGAGACGGCGGCGTGAACGGCACGATAGCTATAAGCGGCCCTTTCTACGCGAACGCCTCGACAATAACTATTCAAGACGCCACGACCGGCAACTTCGATGTGAACGTACAGGCTAATTTTCAATGGGGCACTTCTCTCGTCGACCTTAAGGGCACGGGCTCGATAATCGGCCATAGCCACTACATAACTTTCAATAGTTTGACCTGCGGCTATGCCGGCAAGACTACTTCGATCAACATGGGCGCCGACTGGATGGGCTTCGATATCCATGGGACGTTGACCGTCGGGACAGGCGTTCTCCAGCAAAGCGTCGCTAATCAAAAGATTTTTGTATACGGCGCTACGATCGTAAACAGCGGCACAATTTACGTGACGGAGCTTTGGTTCGACTTAGCCGCCCCCACCACCATGAATGGCGGGGATCTATCGACCACCCAGATATTTATTGCCAACGGCGCCACATTGACCCTTACGGGGAACGTGACCCATTCCGGAAATTGGCAGACAGGCCATCAGGGCCAGAATACGACTAACGTCCTTAACGTCAACCAGTACAATATTGTAAGTTCGGGATGGTTCGACGCGGGGGAGTGGAACCTGACCGATTTTGCATGCGTAGGCCAGGTGAACGTTACGACAGGCAACATCACGGTAGCGTTAGATATGCATGTATATCCCAGAATAAACGGCTCGGATGTCTCTTCCATTGATTTAGGAAGCGGCACTCACAGCATCGGGCTTGAGCTTGGTATTGTAACAAGCGGCACCGTCCCTGAATCCACCGCAAATGCCACGCTTACTCTTTCAAGCGCCACAACCACCGTAGGGGGGAATTTTAAGAACTTGGGGACTTCCGCCCAGGTCATCGCCAACGGCGGCACAGTTGTATTTAACGACAATACCAGGACCTCGACCATATACGGAAGCACCTCATTCTATAACTTGACCTGCACGACCGCAGGCAAGACATTGCTTTTTAACGTGGAAACGCCCACCAATAATTATTGCACGACCGTCACCCATAACCTGAATTTCTCCGGCAGTTCGGGCGCGGGTAACCTGGTAACGCTGGGCCGTTCGGACGGAAGCGGCTCAAACCAATGGGCCGTATATCCGGCCGGTTCCAAAGGCGCATCACCCGGCTGGACAGCCGCGTATGTGGATGTATCGAATTCCGTCAACCTCAATGCTAATTATATCAATCCCGATAATTCCAACGACGGCGGGAATAACACCAACTGGTTTAGTCCCACCCTGGTCAAATTGACGTCTTTTTACGCCATAGGTTATTTTGACAAAGTAGATATCCGTTGGAATACGGCCTCGGAATACAATAATGCGGGTTTTAACCTTTACGTGAGCACGAACAAGAACGGGCCTTATGCAAAATTAAATCCTTCGCTGATCCCGGGCCTGGGCACCTCCACCATAGGAGGGGAGTATTCCTATCCCGACGGCAACGTAACCGGCGGCAATACCTATTATTATAAGTTGGAAGACGTGGAATTCAGCGGGCGCACCAGGATGCACGGACCCGTAACGGCCCATCCGGGGCTGGATTCGGATGGCGACGGGATGACCGATGATTGGGAGATCTATCACGGGCTTGATCCCCGCGATCCTGGCGATGCCTCGCTTGACCCGGATGGCGACGGGTTCACTAATTTAGAGGAATTCTTACACGGCACGGACCCGAAGCAAAAAGAGGAAGAGGCGCAAGAAGGGATACGCGTAATCAGTTCGGATGAATCAGGTATTACCCTGGAGCTCATAACCTCGGAATTTAAGGCGACCCCTAAAAAGATAGGCGGGGTCGCGTATCAGGTCCTTGGGATCCCCGGATACGAGCACGGATATACCGATGAACAGGGAAAACCCCGGATGCCGCTCAAGTCGGTCCTGTTAAGCATTCCGCAGGGCGTATCTTGCGCCGTCGCGGACCTGGATTTTGATGTGGTCGAACTATCCGGCTACAATATCTATCCTGTCAGAAGTTCCCGCGTTATCGGGGACTTAAAGAAAACAATGACTGCCGATGAAAATTTGAAAGCGGGAAAACCCCGGTTCAAGAAGATAGAATCGCAGCTTATAGTAGACAAGAAATTTTATTCTGCGGATGAATATTATCCCGTTGATATAGTCAGCCTAGGGTTCGTGGGAGAAATGAGGGGCCAAAGAACGGCTTGCGTGAACATCGCTCCCCTGGCTTTTAATCCGGCCCGTCATGACTTGAAATTTTATAAGAGGATAAAGGTCAAACTGCAATTCAGCGCCAACGAAGTCAACCCGCCGGTAGAGCCGCCCCTGCCTTTGCCCGGAAAGTATTCTAAGGTGAAGGCATACACCACAAAAGAAGGGTTGCACCGGATAGGGTGGGATGACCTTTGGAATGCCGGTTTATACGATATAGCGCGGTTGGATCCGCGCAAGATAAGGTGCTATAACAAAGGTAAGGAGATAGCCCTGCGTATTTCCGGGGAAGAGGACGGGATATTCGGCCGTTATGACTATATTGAATTTTACGCACAAGCCAATAATTCAAAATATTCAAAAGAGAATGTCTATTGGCTCACCTACGACCAGGGAGCGGGATTGAGGATGGAGAATGCGCCTGCCGATACTCACGACCCGGCGGAAGCCCCCGACAGGTTCAGGGCCGCAACGCGCTTAGAGAAGAACGATTATTATTGGGGCGAGCGCAAAGGCCCCGAGGATGTTGACCGCTGGTTTTGGGACAGCTACATCTGGGGAGGGGCGCAGGTTGATTACCAGATAGATCTTAAAGACATAAATCTCCTACATCCCGGAGATGAGGCGAGGGTGAGAGTCGCCTATTACGCCCTATTCGACGTCAGCCATCAAACATCGACCTATCTTAATAACGGGCTTATTGATGATGTGTCATGGGAGGGACAGGATGAACATGTGGTAGAGATAAATGTGCCGCAGGACGCCCTTGTCGAGGGCGGCAACACTATAACTATAGCGGCGCAGCTTCCTCAGGGGGCAGAATACGACCTTCTTGTGCCAAACTACTTTGAGGTGGAATATTGGCGGAATTTTGTCGCGGACGACAATCTCCTGGATTTTTCTTATAAGTCGGTTATCGGCGGTGTGGCCGAGTTCAATATATCCGGGTTTACGAGAGATGACGCCGAATTATTTGATATAACCGAGCCGGCAACGGCCAAATATGTCACCGGCTTCGGGGTTGTATTTCAATCAAACGGTTCATATTCGTTAATATTCAGGTACGATTTCAAGCCGGGTGAGGAAAAGAGATTCCTAGCCTTGACCCCGGATAAAGCAAATTTAGCCGAGCGCCTGAAGATCAATGCGCCTTCGAAGCTGTCTTCACCGGAAAACAAGGCCGACTATATAATAATTTCATACGGGGACTTTAAAAACAGCCTCTCCCCGCTTGAGAGATTGTATAGGAATAAAAGGCTGAACGTAAGCGTAGTCGACGTCGAGGATGTATACGACGAATTTAATTACGGCCTTGTGAGCCCGTATGCGATAAAAGATTTCTTAAGATTCGCCTATAATAGATGGCGGCATCCGGTGCCTACGTATGTGCTCCTGGTCGGCGACGCGAATTACGATTACAGGGATTGCCTGGGTTCCGGGAAAATAAACTATGTCCCGGCTTACCTGTTGCCTGACGTGCCGTATATGGGCGAGACCGCTTCGGATAACTGGTTTGTGTGCCTGGACCCCCCGCAACTTGTCGGCGGGCAAGTCCAGGATGATATATTGCCGGATATGTTCATCGGCAGGATCCCCGCAAGGAACAAAGACGAAGTCGATAATGTAGTCAGGAAAACCGTGGTTTATGCCAATCTGCGTTCCAGGGAATACGGCAGAAAAGTCGTTCTTGCGGCAGATGACGAGGCGCTCTTTGAGCAGATCTCGGATAACCTGCTGCAGTATCTGCCCAAGAAGGCGATACCGGTGAAATTATATCTTTCCGGTTACACAGATTATTCACAATTTACCCAGGACATGATAAATAATATAAATAGCGGCACGGTCTTGCTGAATTACGTAGGACACGGCTCGACCGACCTTTGGACCCAGGAGGGATTATTTAATACGGGTACGGTCGGTTTATTGAATAATTACCGCAAGTATCCCTTTGTCATCTCCTTTGATTGCCTTGACGGTTATTTCCTGCACCCGGAAGAGGGGAACGAATCTCTGGCCGAGGTGTTTATAAAGAGAAGAGATGCCGGCGCGATCGCCTGTTTTTCTCCCACAGGTATGGGCGTGCCGGAAGGGCACCAGGCCTTAAGCGAAGAATTATACAAATCGATCTTTGTGGACGGCAATTACAGGCTTGGCCCCGCCACAACCAAAGCGAAGATAAACTTTTTTTCCAATACGGGAGGACAGCATAAAGACCTGATACAAACGCAGACTCTCTTTGGAGACCCGGCCTTGTCTTTAAATATAGAGAAGAATATAAAAGTTAAAAAAATAGAGATACAGTCCGGCAGTAATCAGCCTTCGCTGTCTATGCCGGCGGATAGTTTTGCGAATATCCTCCGGGAAGTCTTGACAAACGTTAAAGACAGCGAAAGATGGAAAGACGGTTCTAAAGAATCTAAGGAGCCGGAAGACTAAGATTTTTCCAGGGAGAGATGAAAAGAAAACTCAGGATAGAGGTCGCCGGCCATATAGTAGGTCTCAACATCGATGAAGATCGCCACGCATCTTTTGTTAAAGATATCCTCGAAGCATATGATGCGTTTCTTTCCGACGCCGAACCGACGCTTTCCGTAGATGTAGAGTTGACCCGCGATGCGCCGCCGGAATATTTCCCTTTTTCGAAACTTGTTTTTAAAGATGGCGCCATGGTCATAGAGGATGATTGTCTTTTAGGCAGTCTGGATTTCTCAAAAAGACGCGGCCGGATAAAATTAAATCCCCTGAATCCCCTGTATCCGTTGGGCACTTTCCTGAGGAATCTTTACACATTTTTGGTGGTCCTGGAAGACGGGGGGATAGCCCTGCACGCGGCGGGCGTATTGGAAGGGGAAGAGGCGCACGTATTTATCGGTCCGTCTACCGCGGGAAAGTCCACGGTGGCCGGCTTATCTCCGGGAAGGGTTATCTTAAGCGACGACCTGATACTCGCCAAGAAAGTTGACGGTGAATTTAAAATTTTTCCCACTCCGGCCTGGGGAGATAGGCAAATAGGGCCGAGGCAGAACAGGCCTTACCGGATAAAGGGCTTGTTTAAATTGATAAAAGACAAGACGGTATATCTGGAGAGGTTCTCACCCGCGTACGCTCTGGCGAATATATTTACCGTACCCCATATACCGGCCGGATCGATCCCCAAAGAGGGATTGCTTACGACATTTTCGGAACTCCTGTCCGCCGTGCCTTGTTATGGGCTGCATTTCCTGCCGGAGCCCTCGTTCTGGCTTCATATAGAGGGGCTTAAATCTGAAATAGCGCTCTCAAGGAGAGAGAATTGACCATGGACATGAAGACAAAGATACCTGTCAAATCCGGCAAGACCGCTTCAAGGATCATAGACGGAGAGGCCGTTATCGTCCTTTTGGATAAACAGGAGACCATTGTTTTGAACGACGTCGGTTCGCGCATATGGGAGATCATGGACGGAAAGAAGGATATCGATGAGATCAGCGGCGCGATCATGTCGGAATTCGACGCGGCGCGCGAAGAGGCGTTGAAAGACATTACCGAGTTCGTCGAAGATATGGTACAGAGAGGGGCGGCAGAGATCAAATAAAATGAGAGAAACCGATACGGGCCAGGACCGGTATTCAAGGATATACCGCAAGACAATGGATGATTTTATCTGCTTCATGGCCCATTGGGAATTGACCTATAAATGCAATTTAGGATGCAGGCATTGTTACGCCGCCGGGGTGAAAGGCAGACAGGAATTTTCTTATGAAAAGGCAAGATCCGTCATAGACGAGCTCAAAAATATGGGTTGTCTTTATCTTACCTTCAGCGGCGGCGAGGTTTTGATGAGGGATGATTTTTTTGATATCGCGTCATATGCGAGAGAGCAGGGTTTCGCCCTGCGGCTGATGACCAACGCCACTTTGATCGACGAAACTGTCAGCGGGAAAATAGCGTCTCTCCATCCTTTGGCGGTCGAGACGAGCATATATGCCGCCGATAAGGGCCTGCACGATGCCATCACTTTTTCCCCGGGTTCTTTCGATAAGACAATAAAAGCAGCGGCGCTTCTCAGGGACAGGAAGATAAAAGTCGTCCTTAAGTTCCTTATCATGAACGACAATATCGGGGAGTTCAGGGCTGTTGAGTCGTTAGCGGGGGAGATCGGCGCGGATTTTGTATTTGATTATTGCGTCGTGGGCAGGAACGACGGCTCGAAAGGCCCCTTGAAACACAGGCTCAACGGGGAGAAGATCAAAGATTTCTTCGTATCAAACAATATTCCCCTTAAGAAAAGAGAGGCCGACGGCGACGCGCTTCTTTGCATCGCCGGGTTCAATAATATTTTTATTACGCCCCATCTCGATGTTTATCCGTGTATCGGATTGAACGTAAAATTGGGCAGCCTCTATGAAGAGAGGCTTGAGGATATATGGCGTTCCTCGGCGGGGTTAAAGTTCGTAAGAAATATAAAACTGCCCGACCTCCCGGAATGCAAGAGATGCGGCCTCGCGCAATTTTGTTTTAGATGTTCCGGAATAGCGCTTTCCGAGGACGGCGATATTTTTGGACCGTCGAATTTTGATTGTTCGGTCGCAAAAGCAATAGGTGAAATTGTAGCGGAAAGAAAGGAATTGATAAGCGATGAAAGATAGCCCGCGTGAAGGAAAAAGGAAGCCGTACCGCAAGCCGGCCGTCATTTTTTCCAAGAGGATAGAGGTGATATCCACGGTTTGCAATACAGCCAGGGGAGGATTTAGCGGCTGCAGAAAAACAGCCCCCTGCACCCGCGTTCTTTCGTAAATAAGGGCCGGGTTAAAATGGCGGATGTAATGATGTATGGAATAAGATCATTCTCTATCATAAAAGAGGTCATGGCTCGCGAAGGATCTGCGATAAGGTTGTGCGCGAGAGGGGACAGCATGGGCCCGCTGATAAAAGAAGGGGATATCGTCGTTATAAGGCCCAGCACTTTCAAAGAGATAAAGATCGGCGATATAGCCGTGTTTGGCGTTAAAGGAAAGCTATGCGCCCACAGGCTTATAATGAAACTGGCCAAGGGCGGCCGCCATCTCCTTGTTACTAAATCAGACAGGACTTATATGGCTGACGCGCCTTTCCGGCATAAGGACCTATTCGGCAAGATATCCCATATCCAAAGAGGCGCGCTGACGTTAGACCTCGGATCGTTTTTTTGGTCGCCCCTCAATCGCGTCCTGGGATTATATCATTTAATACTGTGCCAGGCTGCCATCCATCTTCGCCTTCTTTACGCTGTATTTAAAAAAAGCGATACTTAATGGAATGAGCAGCACGGAGAACAGCAACAGGAATCCCACCTCTTTGGCGAGTTGCGCCAGAGAATAACCCCTGTAAACAGATAATTCCATGGCCCGGACAGCGTAAGTTATGGGAAAAAATTTCGCCAGGAATTGCAGCCACCCCGGCAATACGGTAACGGGGAAATAGACCCCGCCTATTAAACCCTCGACGCTGTTTATTATCCAGCCCAGAGGGTTTCCGCGCTTGAAGACCATTACAAAACTTGCGGATATTATCCCTAAACCGCTAAAGGAAGCAACTGTCAAAAGCAGGGTTACGAGAGCGGATAACATATTTATGCCGGTGAAGTCTATTTTGAATAAAAAGATCCCCAGGGCGATAAATATAACCATGTCTACAGTTGCGAAGATCAGGTTCCACAAGGCCATGGAGAATAATATGGTAGATATCCCGGCGGGGGTCAAGAGGACCGCTTCTAAGGTCCCCTGTGTTTGTTCGGACTGTATCCGGTTTGAAAAAGAACCCAACCCGATGCCGATATAACTGAAAAACGCCATGCCCAGCAAGACATAGGAAAAATAATTCACGCCAAATTCTTCCAAATGGCTGACCATCATCCGGCCGAATAATTTATCGATGAAGAAATAGCCCAGCAGGCTTACCAGGACCCCGAAGATATTGGCAAGAAAA
This sequence comes from Candidatus Omnitrophota bacterium, assembly GCA_041653595.1. Classification (NCBI taxonomy): domain Bacteria; kingdom Pseudomonadati; phylum Candidatus Omnitrophota; species Candidatus Omnitrophota bacterium. The sequence continues at coordinate 9,642 of JBAZFB010000020.1, forward strand.
GCCAGTTTATAACTGGACTCGATAAGGAAGTCCTTTTTTATGAAGGCCAGCGGTATTTTGTGCATCTTACGACCCCGTAGTCAGTTTCACGAAGATCTCGCCCAGCGTAGCGGCGGGATCGCCTGCTTGCTCGCGTAATTGTCCTAACGTGCCCATGGCGCGGAGTTTCCCCTTATTCAATATCATAAATAAGTCACAAAAATCCAGGGCTTCGTCCATATGGTGGGTAGCTAGTATTACGGTTTTGCCCTGCGTTTTCACCAAAGTTCCTTTAATGAAGTTTCTCAGGTTCAAGGCGGCGGCGTAATCGAGGCTTTTGGTCGGTTCATCTAGCAATAGGAGTTCAGGGTCATGGAGCAACCCTCTCATTAACGCAAAACGTCTCTTCATGCCGGTCGAATAGGAATCGAACCTTTTGTCCGCGTAATCGACCGCAAATAGTCCCGACAGCTCATTTATCCTGGATTTAGCAGCTTTCCCGTCGAGCCCGTAGAGAGCGGCAAAAAATTCCAAATTTTGCCTGCCTGTAAGGCGCCAGTAGAAACTCCTCTCCTCATCAGTCACCAACCCGACGGACATTTTTATCTTTTCTTCAAGATCAGATCCGTTGAACAATACAGCTCCCTTGTCAGGCAGGAGGAGCGTAGCGATTATCTTTAAAAGGGTGGTCTTGCCCGCTCCGTTCGGTCCGAGGACAGCGAGTGTTTTCCCCCTCTCAAGGCGGAAGGAAACATCCTCGAGCGCCCTGACCGGTATCCCGCGCCTGAGATCGAGCCTGATTAATTTTCCGAAAGAGAGGGGAGGGGTGAAATCCTTGGTTACCCCGTCTACTTCCAATATAAGTCTCATCTGATTAGGTTTTTATTTCGCCTTTGACTAACTATACCACCGCAAAAAGTAATTGGCAACCAGTTTATTGATATTAATAAAGTTATTGAAAAAGCAGGGAGATATTGTTATAATAACCCTGAGATGAAAGATAAAAATCAGTTTATCGCAGTAAGCCTTATCCTTTGCCTCCTAGCTTTTTTGCCCGCCCCTGTCTTTTCCGAGGAGAAACAAGCCCAAACCGGGAATAAAGGTTATCTTGCGGGAGGGCCTAAAGAAGCAGGACCGGCCCCGGCCGCCGCAGAAGAGGAATATTGGACGAGGCCCCTGGAATATCACATAGGTAATGGCGATGTTATCGAAATTTCAGTGTGGGACATTGCCGAACTTTCCAAGGATATAACAGTCCGTCCGGACGGGAAAATTTCATATCCGCTGATAGGCGAGGTGGATGTCTACGGATTAAGCATGAGCCAATTGAACGACGAGTTGACGAAAAGATTTTCCGTTTACGTCAGGCATCCGCAAGTTACGGTCATCCTCAAGAAATTCGAAGGCAAGAGCGTATTTATATTAGGTGAAGTCAAGAGCCCGGGTGTTTATAAGTATGGCGGACAAGTACGGCTTATAGAGGCTATCAGCGGCGCCGGCGGGTTCACTCTTGATGCGGTTCCGAGAAGCGTATTGGTGATAAGGGGGGATATTACGAAGGATAAAAAACCCCAGCTTATAAAGATCGATGTGGCGAATATCTATACAAAAGCATATTTACGCAACAATATTTTATTGCAGCCGAATGACATCGTTTTTGTCTCCCGTTCGTTCATAGCAAACGCGACAGATTTCTTCTCGAAGATAAATCAACCGTTGACCTCATATATTTTGACTAAACAAATCATCAACCCCGGCTGGTAGAATGGTTTTTGATGAATTAGCAAAAAGGGCGCACGAGGAAGGACTCAGCGCCCTTTTGTATTACAGCATCAAAAATACCGGCCTTTCGGATTCATTACCGCCTGAATTCGTTTCAGGATTAGCCCGCCATTATTATAATAACGCGTCTTTCAATTTATTCGCTCAAGAGAAATTAAACGAAGTTCTGGCCGCTTTTGAAACGGCGGGTATCGATGCGATAGTCTTAAAAGGCCTCTCGCTGATGGATACGGTATACCCCAATATAGCCGTACGCCCCATAACCGATATCGACCTTTTAATCGAAGAAAACGATTTCCCGCGCGCGAAAGATAAGTTAAACGGATTGGGCTACGCTTGCGAAGAATATTGCCGGGAGGATTTTTATAACGGCGAAATAGCCATTGATATCCATTCGAGCATATTAAATTCGGTCAGGGTGAAAAGCCGGCATAAAACCTGCAATATCGATAACGCCGAGTTATGGAGAGATTCCGGTTCCATAACCTTGAGCGGGAGAAAGGTCAGGGTCCTCTCGCCCGAGGACCAGTTGATCTCGCTCTGCCTGCACCTGTTTTATCACCACGGGCTGAAGAGGCTGATCTGGTTCGTGGATATTTGCGCGTTATTAAATGCGCATGAAAATGCATTTGATTGGGCCAGATTCCTGGATAAATGCCGCAGATTTAAGGTCAAAAGCCCTGTTTATTACTGTCTTATCGCCGCCGAAATAAAAATCGGGATCCGGGTCCCCCGGGAAGTCTTGGAAAAATTAAAACCGCCGGCTGAAAACATCTTAACGAGGAAGATCCTGGATCTGGCTATACATAAAGATATATCCGAAAAGGTAAGGTTCTATTTTATCCTGCTATCTTTGGAAAAGTTTAAGGATAAGCTTTTATACTTATTCGAAATCATCCTGCCGCGCCCAAACGTTTTGAGGGCCGTTTATCTGCCCGGGTACTCGCTCCTGCGCCTTTATCTCTTTCATTTTAAAGCGATTTTCGTCGAATCTTCCAAGGCGGCAGGTTCGTTGCTTGACACCTCGCCATAGATGTTATATAATCAATGGCAAGTTTATGAAAATAAAAGAGTTCTGTCAGGGAGCATAAATGCCGCAGTATGAATTAAACCTGCGCGACTATTGGGTAATTTTACGAAAAAGAAAGACGATAGTTTTTCTTACTTTTGGCATCGTCTTGGCCTTAACCGCCGCTTATACACTCCTCGAAGAACCGGCATATAAAGCCTCCGCGACCGTCAGCATAGCCGAAAAGAAAACCTTCGGAAAGTTATTAACGGAGGTATTTGTCGTTTCCCCGGGAGACCCCCTTCTTTCCCAGTCGAGGATCATAAAAAGCAAGCCGGTCGCAGAAGCGGTCGTCAGGGAATTAAATTTGGCCGGCACCCGCCCAACCGAAGAAGAGTTCCAGAAGATAGTCTCGGCCGTGGAAGCATCCATCTCGACGGAGATCGTGACTAATACGAACCTCATCCGCATCGACGTGGTCAATAGAGACCCGCGGAAGGCCGCCGCGATCGCCAACGTCATCACTAAGGCGTTTGTCGTCGAAAATCTAAAGGAAAAGAATAAGCAGGCCCGCTCTGTGCGCGAGTTTGTCGAGAAAAGGATGGAAGAGATCAAGGAGAAGTTAAGGGCGTCCGAAGTCGCTCTTATGGAATTCAGGAGGAAAGAAGCGGCCGCGGGCATCGCGGTCCCGCTTCAAAATAAACTGGTAGAGCTTGAAAGCAAAAGGGCCGAGCTGCTTTTGACGTATACCGAACTTCACCCCGACGTAGTAAAAATAAAAGAACAGATCCAGGGAATAAAGGACCGGCTCGAGAAGATGTCGGAAACGGAACTCGAATTTGCGCGGCTGACCCGGGAATTCCAGATGAACGAAAAGGCATATCGGGAATTAGAAGATAGATTCCATGAAGCGCAGTTCGCCGAGGCGGAGGAGGTTTCCGATGTCAATATAGTCGATCCCGCGAGCGTCCCGGTGCGGCCTATGAAGCCGGACCGCGTATTGAATTTGCTGATGGGGGTGATCGTGGGCCTGACTTTGAGTTTTGTTTCGGCTTTTGTTACGGAACACTTAGATACCTCATTAGGGACGATAGAGGATATCGAAAGCGTAATCAAGCTGCCCGTCTTGGGAGTGATCCCTCACTTACCGATCAGAGGCGAAGAAAAGAAGAGTTTCAGGGAGAAAGTTTCTATAATAAAGCAAGTCAAGGAAGACGATAGATTATCGCAGCTGAAGCAACAACTGATCATAAATTATCCGAACAAATCTCCGATCATCGAGGCATACCGGATCTTGTATACGAGCATAAAAATAGAAGTCTTTGGCGGAGAGCTTGACGGGAAGAATTTATTATTAACGAGCACGGGCCCCGGCGAAGGCAAATCGATAACGATCGCGAATTTAGGGCTTACGATGGCGCAGATGGGCAAAAGGGTCCTCCTGATCGACGCCGATCTAAGGCGTTCCATAATCCATAAGATCTTCGGGTTTAAAGACAAAAAACCCGGCCTTGCCGATATCCTGTTGGGCACTGCGACGGAAAGTTCAATAAGGGGTTTAACGGATTTTCTTATCGGGCTCGGCTGGGATGAGGCGTTAAAGATCCCCGGCATAGACAATCTGAATGTTTTAACTTCCGGTTCAACCGTTCAAAACCCGGCGGAACTTCTCGGTTCACAAAATATGGTTAACTTTCTCAAAAGGATGAGAGAGAAATACGACGTCGTATTATTGGATTCCCCGCCGGTTTTGGCGGTTACCGACCCGTCCGTGCTTGCGCCGAATGTAAATGCGGTGATTTTACTTTATGAGGCGGGGAAGATATCCAGGAGCGCGCTCCATCGCGCGAAAATACAATTGGAATCCGTAAAGGCGCCTGTCAAAGGAGTGGTCTTAAATAATATCTCGCCTGAGGTAGAGATGTATTCGAGTTATTATTATCACTATAAGCCTCGTGAAGAGAAGCCCGGCCGGGGCGTGAAAGAGACATGATACTCTTCAGTTATACCGGTTTTTATCCCCTCGTATTGCGGTATTATTAATTGGGCGAATTCCTTATTCCAGTCATAGCGTTGACTTGTCTGTTCGCCGGCATCCTAGTCCTGATTAATACCGATGCCGCGGTAATATTGCTTCTCTTCTCCATGCTCCTTTCTCCCGAATTAGAGGTAGCGCAGGTCCCCCGCCAGGCCGTAGTCATCAGGATCGACGATATACTACTCTGCGTGGTCTTCTTGACCTGGCTGGCAAAAATGGCAATGAATAAGCAATTAGGCCTGCTGAAAAATACCCCCTTGAACCTGCCGATAGCGGTTTATGTGACAATTTCTATTCTTTCGACGGCGTGGGGCATCGCCGGCGGCTGGATCGTCCCGGTCAAAAGCCTCTTTTATTTATTGAAATATTTTGAGTATTTTTTGTTATATTATATGATCTCCAATATTATAAAAAGCAGGGAACAGCTAAAGGCGTTTACCTTTGTATTTTTATTGACCGCGTTTATAATCTGTATCTACGCCTGGACCCAGTTCGGGACGGAAGCGAGGGTTTCAGCGCCGTTTGAGGGGGAGTCCGAGCCGAATACCCTTTCCGGATACCTGTTGATAATAATGGCCCTGTGCTGGGGGCTGGTCTTATGTTTGAAACGGTTTAGCACGCGCCTGTTACTTTTCGGCCTGTTCCTTTTTACTCTTCTGCCTTTTTTCCACACGCTTTCAAGAGGCGCCTGGATAGGATTACCGCCGATGGCGATCGCGCTTACCGTGCTGCACAAACAGAAGAGCCCTATTCTCGTGGTCCTTTTGACCGCCGTTATTTTAGCGCTGCCGATAGTTTTGCCCGATTTCGTAAAACATAGGATAGAGGAGACCTTTGTACCGGATTCTATAACCAAGGAATATGAAGTGGCCGGAAAAAAATTACCGGTAACTTTAGAGGGGTCGGCTATGTTGAGGATAGTAAGCTGGGAATGGATCATAACCGACAGGCTTCCCAAGAAGCCTTTCTTAGGGTGGGGCGTAACGGGTGTGGGGTTTATCGATAGTAACTATTTTCTTATGTTGGGCGAGGTCGGTTTGTTTGGCATAGCGGTTTTCTTCTGGATCCTGTCGACGATCTTCCGCCAGGCATACCGGAATTTTCAAAATATGAAGGATGATTTTTACAGGGGCTTAAGTTTGGGCTTGCTCGTTTGCTTGATGGGGCTTATGGTCCAGGCGTTGACGGCGAATAGTTTTATAATAGTGCGCATAATGGAGCCCTTCTGGTTTTTAACGGCTATGGTCATGGTGTTACCCCGGCTGGCAGAGGAAAAAGCAAGCTGAAGATAAATGGCGGCTAAAACAAAACAAAGTCTATCGCAAAAGATAATCAGAAATACCATTTTCAATGCCGCTGGTGATTTTTGGGGAATTTTAATTGCTTTATTTTTGACCCCCTACGTTATCCACCATATCGGTATTGAGAGATTCGGGATACTGGCGATCGTAGGGGCGATAACCGGTTATTTTAGTTTGTTTGATTTTGGGATCGGCAGCTCCTTTGTAAAATACATCGCTGAGTTTTATGCGAAAAAAGATTATGAAAAAATAAATCAGGTCGTTAACACAGGCTTTGTTTTTTATTCCATATTTGCGATATTCATTATCATTTCAACCTTTTTTATTATTAGCCCGCTGCTTACTCTCTTTAAGATCCCCGCCCATCTGTACAATGAGGCGTTATTTGTCTTTTTACTCGGGATCGCCCTCTTTGGTGTTTCCAACGCTTTAAGTCCCTTTCTGGCGATCCAAGGCGGCTTGCAGAGAATGGATATTACCAATAAAGTGGCGATAGCACTCTCGATCCCGAGCGCCGGAGGTACAATTTTTTTCCTGGAAAAAGGGTATGGCCTGCCGGGATTAGTGGTCAATATGGCCATTTTTTTTATTATAAGCAGCGTGATCAGCATAGCCATCGCTTTCAAGATATTGCCCGAGTTAAGATTCAATCCTTTGTTGTTTAGCAGGGCGATATTCAGGAAGCTGTTTGGATTCGGATATAAGATGCAGGTATCGGCGATCGCCGGCATACTTCATTTTCAGATAGACAAGTTCATATTGGTGTATTTCTTGAATTTAGGATTCGTTACTTACTATTCTGTCGCCGCGCAATTGGCTTCTAAGATAAGAGAATTACCGCTGCTGTTGGTTTCAGCGGTTTTCCCCGCCGCTTCAGAACTGGATGCAAGGGACGATAAGGAAACACTGTATAAATTATACTTCCGGTCAATGAAATACGTTATCCTAATCGGACTTCCGATGTCGGTAGCGGCGATCCTATTGGCCAACCCCTTTATAGCATTATGGTTAGGTAAAGGATACGAAATGACCGCTTTAACGCTGCAAATCCTTATAGTAGGTTATTTTTTTAACATGATAACAGGGCCCGGTTTTTTTATTTTAAATGGTTTAGGAAAGCCTCAATATGGGATGAGGAGTTCGATCCTTTCTACTTTTCTCAAGTTAACCTTGAGTATTTTATTAGTGGTTAAAATAGGTTACTTTGGCGTAGTTATCGGGACGGCAGTCTCTATGATCATCGCAGCTATTTATTTTATTTTTGCGGCTCATAAGGTCATGGATATACCTCTCTGGAAGTTCAGCGGAAAAATATTGCCCAAGCCTCTTATGGCGTGTATCGCGGCCCTTTTAGCCGTTTACATCCTGATTAAACAGACGGGACAGATGGGATGGTTCGGTTTCATCGGGGCGGGTTCATTATATTTTATAATTTTTGGCGCGGTCATATTGCTGGTGTATTACCTGGATGATTTTGATAAGGCATTGATAAATAAATATAGCCCGATCCATTAAGCCGGTTCGCTCCAATAGATCATCTTTTTTATTATTTTAATTATGGTAGGAACGATCTTCGAGGGGTCCCTGAGGCATTCTTTTATCAGCTGTAATGCTATTTTTTTATAAAAGATTCTCAATTTTAACCTGTCTAAAAATTTATAGTCTATATTCTTGATCGTTGGCCTATACACTCCGGTTCTTTCTATGGCAAAGGGATCGGTTAAATCTGGAAGTATGAGATCTTTTTCCAGGCACAGATCGTAGATCTCCGTCCCCTTTATGGGCACAAAATAAAAGGGGCTGATGTAGTCCGGTTTTATCTTCATTATCATTTTGGCGGTCGCCGATTGTTCTTCTTTGGTCTCGGTGGGAAGCCCAAGCATAAAAGTCGCAAATATTTTTATGCCGTGTTTTTTACAGATACTTGCGGCCTTATAATTTTGTTCAACGGTAGTCCCTTTTTTAAGAAGATCTAGAATTCTTTGGCTGCCGCTTTCGAAACCTATCACGAAACAATCAACGCCGATTTCGCTTAAGCGTTTTACTATGTTTTCATTTCTGCAAATAATGTCAGCCCTGTTGCAGGCAGCAATAGTTACCCCGAACTTCTCTTTTTCGTAAAGATCGCAGAATTCAAGGGTCCATTCCGGATTTACAGTGAAGGTGTCATCCCAAAAAGTTATGCTTTTGAAGTCAAAGTCATTTTTTAACGACTTTATTTCTGCTATGACATTTTGAGGACTTATCATTCGGTGGGGCCTGCCATAAGTCAGATTTTCCGCCGGTTGGCAGTAGGTGCATTGATATGGGCACCCGCGGCCGGCGATCATTGTAACATGCGGAAGCGCTTGGTCCGGCGTAAAGTGGCAGTTCAGCTCTCTGGAATAATCGAATAAATTCCGGTCAGCCCAGGGTAATTCATCCAGGTCCGGGACTTCTCCTTTGTTGAATTTCGGCAAATCCGCATTATTTTCTAATCCCTGGACTATTTTTGTGAAGGTAATTTCGCCTTCTCCCGTAACGATGTAGTCTATTTTTTGGTCATTTTTGTAACTTTCGGGAAAGATCGTCGGATTTAAGCCGCCGGCAATTATTTTGGCTGAGGGTTTCAAGCCTTTTATGATCTCTACGGCTCTCATCGCTACTTTATAATCAAGATTTGAGATAGAGATACCTATTATGTCCGCATTTAAATTTTCAACGGTTCTTTTGAAATCTTCCCAGGAATCCAATGTTCTCATATCGATAAGTTTGACATCATAGCCTTTGCTTTTGATATAGGCGCCGATGGACGCTAAACCATGATGTATCCAATTGATCTCACCGCTGGCGCTTTTGCCGGCCTGGCCGAATCCGGAAATGCCGGTTCCGGGGTAAATGAGCGCAATCCGAGGTTTCATTTTTTTATCCATATCGTTACCTATTTTATCATATTATATTGACATCAACAAGCTTAGGAAAAGAAAGATTGACGCTGGAACGCAGGAAGAAGTATAATCTGAGAGGTAAAAATATTAACCAAAACAATGCCCCATCCGGCACTAAAGAGCAAACCTACATTAGGCCCATGATACTTATGCAAAAAGACCCGGTTTCTATAATTATCGTCAACTGGAACGGCAAAAAATATATAATTCAATGCCTCGAAGCCGTATTTAAGCAGACCTATAAAAACTTCGAGGTTATAGTGATAGATAACGGCTCAACGGATGGTTCCGACCGGTTGATCGAAAGTTATTCACCCCGGATCCTGCTGATCCGGAATCCGGAAAACACCGGATTCAGCAAAGCCAACAACCAGGGGATCAAACGCTCAAAAGGAGAGTTCATATTATTATTGAACACGGATGCATTTATGGAGCCGGATTTTTTGGAGGAAACAGTCAAGGCCGCTAAGTCAGACGAAAAAATAGGCCTGGTAACGGGTAAGATATTAAAACAATCGCCTGAAAACGGAAAAAAGATGATAGATTCGGCAGGCCATACGGGTAACAGGTATAGGCGTTTTTCCGACAGGGGAGGGGACGAAGAGGATAAAGGGCAATATGATACTTGCGAATATGTATTCGGAATCTGCGCCGCCTGCGGGTTATATAGAAGGCAGATGTTAGAGGATATCTCAATAGTCGGAGAATATTTTGATGAATTATTTTTTTCATATTATGAGGATGTGGATTTAGGATGGCGGGCGCAGCTTCGGGGCTGGAAAGCTTATTATACGCCCCGGGCGATCAGCTATCATGTTCGCGGCGGAAGCAGCCTCCAGGAGCATTTGGGACGCTGTTTTGATTATCGAAATTGGCACCTGATGGTTTTCAAGAACGATTCTTTATTCAATATACTTAAAGATTTCCGCCAGGTTTGTACTTATGATTACTACAGGTCGAAAACAGCATTTCTTGAAGGATATCTGTTTAAGAGCTGGCTTGGTATAATAAGGCTGCTTCCGTCGGTTATAAAAAAGCGGCGGATTATCCAAAGAAGAAAGACGGCAACCGATGAATACATGCGCCGGTGGTTTAAAACATAACGACAGGGCACATATGGCTAAAATCAATGTCTTATATTTTACGCCGACCCTTGATATAGGCGGAGCGGAATGGACATTGTATATACTGGCTAAGGGGTTAAATAGAGAGAAGTTTAACCCTATCGTAGCTTACTTTTTTCGGAGCGGCGCATTGGAGGATCTGTTGAAGCAAAAGGGGATAGAAGTCTTATGCGTAGGCCCGAATAAGACTAATATTTCTAGGTGGGACAGGCTTAAGGCGATCATAAGGATCTCCGGGCTTCTTAAAAAAAGGAAGATCAAGATTGTCCATACCATTCAATTCGACGTAGATATACTGGGAGCTATAGCGGCGAAATTGGCAGGAGCCCCGGTTGTTATATCGCATATAGCGGGTGAAAGTTATCTTACGTGGTTCCGAAAATATAAATGGCGATACAGGATTATTTATAAGTTTTTTATCGATAAGTATATCGTGTGCTCCAAATTTTTAACGGAGCAATTTATTTCGAGTTGCAATGTGAACAGGGCAAAGGTGTTAACGATCCAGAACTGTGTCGACGAAGAGAGATTCCATTCCCGATACGGCAAGGATGGAAATGACTTGCGCAAGGAATTAGGCTTAGGTAATGATGAAATTGTCATGGGTTGTATAGCGAATTTTGGCCCGGACAAAGGACATCGGTATTTGATCGATGCCATCCCTAAAATTACGCCCTTATTTCCTAATATAAAAATTATATTGATAGGCAGGTTCTTCTCGTTAAAAGAGGGACTTATGGAACAAGCAAAGGAGCTCGGCGTCTTAAGCAACGTTATCTTCCTGGGTTTTCATTTAAATATAGAGGAGATGTTGGGTTTAATGGACATATTTATCTTACCGTCTTTATCGGAAGGTTTGCCGGTCGCAATTTTAGAGGCTATGTATATGTCTAAACCCGTTGTGGCGACCAAGATCGACGGTATCCCGGAGGCTGTTATTGAAGGCGAGACGGGAATTTTGGTGCCGCCAGGGAATAGCGTCGAGCTTGCCAAAGCGATAGTCTCTCTTTTGTCCGACAGGAATAAAGCCCGGGAGATGGGCAGGAGGGGCAGGGAAAGATGCCTTGAAGAATTCAGTTCAAGCGTCTTGGTAAGGAAGGTTGAGGACCTGTATGAGTCGTCTCTTAATGAAAAAGATGTTAATTAATGTTTTCCATAGTCTGCGCGTATAATAATGAAAAGATCCTCAGCGATTATCTGCTCAGGTGCCTGAAAGAGCAAACCGCGGGTTTTGAGCTGATAAAAGTGGATAATACCTCCGGTACGATCAAATCGGCGGCCGAAGGGCTTAACCGCGGCGGCAGAAACGCGAAGGGGGATTATATAATCTTTATGCACCAGGACGTCTGCCTTATGTCCGGGGAATGGCTGGAAAAGGCGGAGTCTTTCTTGAAGGAAATCCCGGATCTGGGAGTTGCCGGCATCGCCGGTATGAGAAAAGCGAATACCGCAGCCGCTTTTAAGGTGGGCACAATCCCCGTTGAAAATCGGGTTTGTTTTGTATATCAGGGGCCTGAAAAGAAACCAAAAGTGTACGGAGATACTTTTGGCGGGCCCGCAGAGGCGCAGACCTTGGATGAACAACTACTGATAGTTCCAAGAAGTGTTTTCGCCGGCATTAAGTTTGACGAAAAGACCTGCGACGGCTGGCATCTATACGGCGTGGACTATTCTTTATCGGTAAAAAAAGCGGGCCTGAAGGCCTATGTCCTGCCTTTGCCTGTATGGCACCTGTCCAGCGGATCCCTCGATAACGAATACTATACGACTCTTAATAAGGTCCTGAAGAAACACCGGAGAGAAAAAGTAATATATACAACTTGCGGATTATGGTATACATCCAATTTCTTAAACTGCTTGAACCTGATCTTGATGGCGGTAAAAGGCGGGATCGGCCGCTGGATCGGTTTGAATGATTACGGGGCAAGCCCCTTTATAGGGACCATGAAATTGCTGCTAGGAAACAAAAAGTGATTAATCCATGAAGATATTACTTTGCGCATCCAGTAATCCCCGCTTTATCGAATTGGGAGGATACGTGGAGAGGGCGCTAAATGCATTAGGGCATCGATGCGAGAAGTTCGATTTTCGTCGATTTATTGTGCCTGGTGTCATAAGATATCGCACCCCATTTCTTGATAAATGGGATTTAAACAGGTTAAATCGTAGTTTGATCAGAAAGGCGTCTGAATATAGGCCTGATATTTTATTTGTAATTCAGGGGCATACACTTTTTCCGGAAACGATATCAACGATTAAACGAAGATTTGGGCCGGCGACGATAAACTGGTTCCAGGATTATCCGAAGGATTTTGAAGTTTCTTTGGCATTAGCGCCTGCCTTTGACCATTTCTTTATGACCGACTCGTATGCTGTCCAATATCATTTAAACATTGGAAATAAGAATGTGAAATGCCTTCCTTTTGCCTGCGACCCTCAGATCCATCGCCCTTTTAATTTAACAAAAGAGGAGCAAAAAACTTACGCGGCGGATATCGTATTTGTAGGCAGTATGTACGAATACAGGATCAAACAGCTTGAAAATTTAGTTGGTTTTAACCTGGCGATTTGGGGACCGGGTTGGAAGAATTTAAAAGACGGGTCTTCATTAAAGAGATTTGTCAGAGGAGACGCTGTCATTCCTTCGGAATGGGTTAAGATTTTTAATGCGTCAAAGATCACATTTAATCATATCGGACAATATAATATGCCTTCCTATCTTACGGGGAATAATATAGTTAATATGCGCTTTTTTGAAGCGCTTGGTTGTAAGGCATTTCAAATAGTTGATTATAAAAAAGATATCTCCTCTTTTTTATTCTCCGATAGGGAGGACCTGGTCTGTTATAAAGATGATGATGAGCTCAAGGAATTGGTTAAGTATTATTTAGCCCGCCCTGAGGAACGCAAAAGGATCTCTGAAAATGGTCATAGAAAAGTATTAGAAAGACATACCTATATCCATAGGATGAAAGAGGTCTTTTCTTGTTTGGAGCAGAAAATATGACATCAGGATATGCAGATTGCATAGGTTGCGGAAATAAAAATTTCGGTTTTATGTATAATTTCTTCGACGGAACCCGCTGTTTTAAAGATAAGCTGCGGCTTGTAAAGTGTAAAAGCTGCGGACTCATGTTTATCAACCCCTTGCCAAGCCGGGAGAAGCTGGGATCTTACGTCCAAAACCAGCTTTTTAGCGAAATAGACGACGGATCATATTCATCCCAGGTGAAGAAAATTTTATCCGTTAAAGATAAAGGAAAAATTTTGGACATAGGCTGCGGCAGGGGCTTTTTCCTTAACAGGATGAAACAGTCCGGATGGTCCGCTTTTGGAGTTGAGCTAAATAAAGAAATGGCGGCACACGCAAAAGAAAAGTTTGGGCTTGATATATTTTGCGGCACGCTTCAGGAGACAAAGTTCCCCGACGGGTCCTTCGATGCCGTAAATTTGCGCCATGTTTTGGAACACCTGTTATCGCCGTATCAGACCTTGATCCATATTCATAGAGTATTGAAGCAGGACGGGACCATTGTCATCACCGTTCCTAATTTCGAAGGCTTCCAAAGGAAGATATTCGGCAGATATTATCTGGCGGTAGCCGGAATATTTCACATCTCCCAATTCACTCCCCGCTCATTGAAGTCGTTATTGGAAAGGGCGGGTTACCGGGCGATCTCGATCAAAACATTTCAAGAGAGCGCTTCTGCGTGGCTTTATGGAGAGAGCCTTAGGTATTTATTGAGAGATCTCAGGTTGTATCCTCAAAAGCAGGCCCTGGCCGGAAGAAGCAATTCCCTTGACGGCGCCTCGCCAAGGTCCTCAAACCGAATATCGGTAAAAGATTCCCTGCATTCTATCGAGCAAATATTATTTGAGGCCGTCGGGGGGATCGGAGCGGGCCTTGGCATGGGAGATGTAATGATCTGCTGCGCAAGGAAGGTGTAATAAAT
>JBAZFB010000021.1 GCA_041653595.1 Candidatus Omnitrophota bacterium
CGTCCTTGAATTCATACGCGCCCTTTACCTCCCTTACCGGATCGTAATTTATCACCGAACCGGAAGTGCTGAAATCACCGGTCACCGACTCGAGTTTATTGTTCGCGTCATAATTAAGCCTGCCGGTAATGTAATAATTCGACAGGATATCGAATCCCATCGCCTTGAGATGATTGGCGTTCACCGTCAGGGTGAAATAGGGAAATTTCGCGAAGTCCCCCGATATGCAGAACCTGCTGACTTCTCCCATCGCTGTAGCGTTGCCGCTTACGTCCTCCGGATACAAGTTTATGCGAAAACCCTTCTCCGCCATCTGGAGGACGCCGCTCACTATCGCTTTCGGTCCGAACTTGAAATCATTGAAGGCCAGCGCCCCGTCGGTCTTGGCGATACTGCCCGAGAAATCCAGGTTCAGCTTATCGAATATATCAAAAGAGCCGCGCACGAACACTTTGTCGAGGACGCCGTCGAGCTGGAGCCTCAGCGTGTAGCCCTGGCCCTTTATCAAACCCTCCATTTTTACCGCCGACCTCTCTACCGGGAAGCCGACACTGCCTTTTCCCGTTAACCTCTGCCCCAGGATATTGGCGGCCATGTTCTGCGATTCTATGCCGCGCTCGCTCAACTTGAAATCGCCGTTCACCTCCGTTACGACCGGGACTTCCTGGGCATTATAAAAAGAGCCGTCCTTTATCGACACTGCCATCTTTTTCCACGCCGGCTCGAAGACCTTCGGGACCGGAGGCAGCTTATTCTCCGCTCCGAAAAAATATATCTTAGGCGATACGAAAGTTATCTTCTCCAGCTTGCCGTATTTCCCGAGGGCTATGTCCCATAACCGGTAATTAAGTTCGATCGCCTCCGAAGAGAAGAAGACCCGTTTAGCCTGCGAGGGAGGCGCGCCGTAGAGCCTGACGTCCTTGAGGACGATACCCCTGAATATCCCTCCCTCTAGGCCGCCTATCTCGCCTTCGAGCCCGATCTTCTCCCTCATTATGGCGAGGGACCTGGCCCTGAATTCCCTGAAAAAATAGTTGCCCTGCAGATCTATGAATACGAGCACGACCAGCGCCGCTAATCCCAGGATGACCAGCGCCGGCCTTGGTCTGTGTCTCAAATCGACACCGCTTTCGGTTTACTCAAAAGCCAGATGGCCTGCTTTCGCGCCTACCTTAACGGTACTTCCCTTCTGCAACCTGCCGGAGATTATCTCTTCGGCAAGAGGGTCCTCGAGGAACCTCTGTATCGTCCTCTTTATCGGCCTCGCGCCGTATACGGGATCGAACCCCTTTTCGATCATGAAATCGATGGCCCCTTTATTGAGATCGATGATTATGCCGTGCTGCTCCTTGAGCCTGTCCTTCACCTCGGCGACTTCCAGTTCCACGATCTTATAGAGGTCGTCCTTGGTGAGCGGCTTGAATACTATTATATCGTCGACCCTGTTGAGGAACTCGGGCTTGAAAGTCCTCTTGACCTCGTCGAGAAGTTTCGTCTTCATCGTCTGGTAGGTCATCTCTTCCTTCTCGGACTTGAATCCGAGTGAGCCCTGCTTCTTGAACATCTCGGCGCCTAGGTTAGAGGTCATGATAACTATCGTATTCTTGAAATCCACCCGCCTCCCGAAAGAATCGGTGAGCCTGCCCTCCTCCAGGACCTGCAAAAGTATATTGAATACGTCGGGATGCGCCTTCTCGATCTCATCGAGCAGGACGACCGAATACGGGCGGCGCCTCACCTTCTCGGTAAGCTGCCCTCCTTCCTCGTATCCCACGTATCCCGGCGGCGCTCCGACCAGCCTCGAGACGTTGAACTTCTCCATATACTCGGACATGTCGACCTGGATTATAGCGTCCTCATCGCCGAACATGAACCCGGCGAGCGCCTTCGCGAGAAGGGTCTTTCCGACGCCGGTCGGCCCGAGGAAGATGAACGAGCCTATGGGGCGTTTCGGATCTTTGAGGCCGGCGCGCGAACGCCTAACGGCGTTTGCTATCGCGTTTATCGCCTCATCCTGCCCGATGACGCGCCCGTGGAGGTCCTCTTCCATCTTGAGGAGTTTTACGCTCTCCTTCTCCTCGAGTTTTACGATCGGGATACCGGTCCATTTCGCGACTATTTCGGCGATATCTTCCTCGCTCACCTGCGGATACGCCTCGGCCTTCGATTTCGACCATTCCTTCCGGACCTTCTCTAGCCGGCCCTTCAATTCGCGTTCCGTATCGCGCAGGCCCGCCGCCTTCTCGAAGTC
This sequence comes from Candidatus Omnitrophota bacterium, assembly GCA_041653595.1. NCBI lineage: Bacteria > Pseudomonadati > Candidatus Omnitrophota > Candidatus Omnitrophota bacterium. Next base: position 2,252 of record JBAZFB010000021.1, read on the forward strand.
CTGCCCTTTTACCGCGGCCTCTTTCTCTTTCCGTATCTGGTCCATCTCCTTCTCGACTTCTTTGATGTCGGGCGGGGTAGTCATCACGTTCAACCGCGCGCGGGAACCGGCTTCGTCTATCAGGTCTATCGCCTTATCGGGGAGGTAGCGCCCGGATATATACTGGTCGGAAAGCTTGGCCGCGGCCACTAACGCCTCGTCGGTGAATTTCACCTTGTGGTGAGCCTCGTATTTATCCCTCAAGCCCTTCAATATCTCTATCGTCTCGTCGACGCTGGGCGGCTCGACCATGATCGTCTGGAACCTGCGCTCCAGCGCAGCGTCTTTCTCTATGTGCTTCCTGAATTCGTCGAGGGTCGTCGCGCCGATGCATTGTATCTCGCCGCGCGAGAGCGCCGGCTTAAGGATGTTGGACGCGTCTATCGCGCCTTCGGCCCCTCCGGCCCCTACCAGCGTATGCAGCTCGTCTATAAATATGATTATATTTTCCGACCGTTTTATCTCGTCCATCACGGCCTTTATGCGCTCCTCGAACTGGCCCCTGTATTTCGTGCCGGCGACCATCATCGCGAGGTCGAGTATTATCACTCTCTTGTCGCGGAGGATCTCCGGGATATCGCCCTTTATGATCTTCTGGGCCAGCCCCTCGACTATCGCGGTCTTGCCGACGCCTGCCTCGCCGAGGAGGACAGGGTTATTCTTCGTCCTGCGCGAGAGTATCTGGATGACGCGTTCTATCTCGTCTTTACGTCCGATCACCGGGTCGAGCTTCCCGTCGCGGGCAAGCGTCGTCAGGTCCCTGCCGAACGCGTCCAATGACGGGGTCTTGGTCTTTGCCTGGGCCTGCTGCTGCGTAAAACCCGGAGAAGCGGAGCCGAGAAGAGACATGACCTCCTGCCTGACCCTGTTGAGGTCGAGGCCTAAGTTGGTTAGAACTTGGCTGGCCACGCCCTCGCCCTCGCGTATAAGGCCAAGTAGCAGGTGTTCGGTGCCGATATAGTTATGCCCGAGGTTCCTGGCTTCATCTGTCGCGAGTTCGATGACCTTCTTCGCTTTCGGGGTAAAAGGGATATCTCCGGAGACGACGGTCGGCGGGCCGGGTTGGACTATCTTCTCGACCTCGAGGCGTATCGCCTCAAGGCTCAGCCCCAGGTTCTGCAGGACCGCGGCCGCGACGCCCTCGCCCTCTTTTATCAACCCGAGCAGTATATGTTCCGTCCCTATGTAATCGTGGTTGAACCTCTTGGCTTCTTCCTTCGCGAGGATTATCACCTTCCTCGCCCTTTCGGTAAATCTTGAAAACATGTTCATCGACCATCCTCCTGAAAATACCGACTATATATTGAATTTCCTCGAGATAAATTCCGCGCGCACCGCGTCCCTCTCCTCGGCCGAAAGGCGCTTGCCTTCCTTCTTCTGGAGGTGGGCGGGTTGTATCTGTATAAAAAGATCGTTTAGCATGTTGCGGTCCGGGCCTTTTATCATCCTTAAGTCCGCGCCTAGCCTTATTATCGAAAGCAGGTTCAGCGCCTCTTCGCTGCTTATGAGCTTGGCGCTCTTCAGTCCGGCCAGAGACCTCGATATCCGGTCCTCCAAAAGCAGCTTCTGGTTCGCGAAGACGGAATTCCTTGCCGTGTTCTCCTGCTCTATTATCTGTTTCATTATCCTCTCGAGGCTGTCGACTGTCTCTTCCTCCGAATGCCCGAGAGTGACCTGGTTCGATATCTGGAAAAAATTCCCGTATGCCTCGGTCCCCTCCCCGAAGAGGCCGCGCGCCGTCATCCCGAGCTTGCTTATCGCCTGAATGATCCTGCCGGCCTGTTTCGTCATCACCAGCGCCGGGAGGTGCGCCATGCATGACGCCCTTAATCCGGTCCCGACGTTAGTGGGGCAGCATGTCAGGTAACCCAGGTCGGATGAGACGGCGAATTCGAGGTTCTGCTCCAATTCCTCGTCTATCTTGTCCGCGAGCTTCCACGTGTCGTGCAGGTTGAAGCCCGACTGGAGGACCTGTATGCGAAGATGGTCCTCCTCGTTTACCATGATGCTTATTACCTCGCGTTCGCTTATGAGGACCGCCTTATGCTCGGGATTGGCTATGTGCTCCCTGCTTATAAGATGCCTCTCGATCAGCATCTGCTTTTCTATGCTGTCGAGCTCATCGATCCTTAAAAATAAGGCCCCTTTAAAATAATCCGCCTTCTTATAGGCGCCCTCAAAATCCGAGATGACACCCTCGAGCTGTTCGGCCGAAGCCCAGTGCGGGAAAGGGTATTTGGCCAGGTTCCTGGCCAGCCTTATCCGCGAGGACATTATTATATCCGTGTCCGGGCCGGTGCCTCTAAGCCATTCGCCTGTCTGGCCCCAGAGTTCGCCGAGCGTCATGGTTTGTCTTTCGCCTTCTTTTCGAGCGCCCTTATCCGGTCGCGGAGCCTGGCGGCCTCCTCGAACTCCTCCATATCGATGGCGCGCTGAAGCTTCTGCCGCAATTCCTGCGCCTCGGATATCTTCTTCTTCCCGTCTGTCTCGTCGATCTCCTTGGGCGATTTCCCGATGTGCCTGGTCGAGCCGTGGATGCGTTTCAAAAGCGGCAGGAGGTTTGTCCTGAACGCGCTGTAGCATTCGCCGCAGCCCAGCCGGCCTATCTTCTGGAAGTCCGTGTATGTCATGCCGCATTTGCCGCATTTTAACAGGGGCTCTCCGCCGGACGGCTTCTCGCCGAGTCCGCTTATCCCGGCAAGGAGGTCGGAGATGCTGAAGTTCTGCTCCATCTCGATGCCCTTCTCCTTCGCGCACCCGCCGCAAAGGTGGAGCTGTTTCACCTCGTCGTCTATTATCTCGGTGAACTCGACCGTAGCCTCGTTCTTGCCGCAGACCTGGCAGATCATCAGAACCTCACGCCGTCGACCTTTGTCAGCTTATGGAATTCCGTTATGAGTTTCGCCGTCATCTTCCCGGGCTTGCCGTCGCCGATCTTGCGCCTGTCCATCTTGACGACAGGGATGATCTCGGCCGCGGTCCCGGTAAGGAACATCTCATCCGCGTTGAAGAGGTCGTACCTTGTCATGACCTCCTCGTGGATGGGGATCTCCTTTAAGTGCGCGATATCGATGACCGCGCCGCGCGTGATACCGCGCAGGACGCCGCTGTGAACGGGCGGCGTGAAGATCGCGCCATTCTTGACGATGAAGATATTATCGCCGGTGCATTCCGCGACATAACCCTCGGAATTGAGCATGACCGCCTCCTCGACGCCCGCGTTGATCGCCTCGACCTTTGCGAGGATATTGTTAAGGTAATTGAGCGACTTGATCTGCGGGTTGACAGACTCGTGGATATTCCTCTGCGTAGAGATGGTCACGATCTCAAGGCCCTTATCGTATAATTCCTGATGGTACAGCTTGATCTTGTCGGTGATGATGATGACGGTCGGTTTGGCGCATTTTCTCGGATCTAACCCGAGGTCGCCGATGCCGCGCGTGACGATAAGCCTGATATAAGAATCCTTCAGTTCGTTCTCGCGCAGGGTCTTCTTGACCGCCTCGGTCATCTCTTCCTTGGACATAGGGATCTCAAGCATGATGGCGTGCGCCGACTGGTAGAGCCTGTCGATATGCTCCTTCATCTTGAAGATAAGCCCGTCGTAGGTGCGGATGCCCTCGAAGACACCGTCGCCGTAGAGCAGTCCGTGGTCGAAGACCGAGATCTTCGCGTCCTCGCTCTGGTGGAATTTACCGTCGATATAGATTTTCAGTGCCATTTTGTTCTCCTTGTCATTGGATTATTTTTCCGTCCCTTATGTGCAGGACCCTCTGCGCGGCCTTGGCTATCTGCGCGTCATGGGTCACTATCATTAATGTCATTTTACGACTTTTATTGAGTTCCCACAACAATTCTATTATATTCTCCCCCGACTCAGAATCGAGGTTGCCGGTCGGCTCGTCGCAAAGGAGGAGTTCCGGCTCGTTTATTAACGCCCTGGCTATCGCCACGCGCTGCTGTTCCCCGCCGGATAACTGCCCCGGCCTGTGGTTCATCCTATCTTCGAGCCCTACCGCTTTCAATAATCCGGCTCCCCTCTCCCGCAGGTCCCTTCCGCCGCCTTTTATCATTAGCGGCAATATCACATTCTCCAGCGCGTCAAACTCCGGGAGCAGGTGGTAGAATTGGAAAACGAAACCTATCTTCCTGTTCCTTATTTTCGCGCGCTCGTTGTCGCCGAGCGCGTATATATCGGTGCCGCCTATCAGGACCTCGCCGGCAGTCGGCGAATCGAGGCCGCCTAAAAGATGGAGCAGGGTCGATTTGCCGGCCCCGGACGGCCCGAGGACCGCAAGGACCTCGCTCCTTTTGACTTTTAGGTCTACTCCTTTAAGCACCTCGAGCTCTTTCGCTCCGTTCTTATAGACCTTCCGCAGCGCCCTGGCCTCTATCATCTCATTCGTACCTCAGCGCGTCAACCGGGTTGAGCCGGGACGCCTGCCAAGCGGGATATAGGCAAGCCAGCAAACTTATAGCCAGGGCCGCGACGACTATCGCGGCCACATCCGTGTATTGTATATCCACGGGGAACCTGTCTATGTAATAGATATCCCTCGGGAGCTTTATGAACTGGTACTTCTCGAGGAGATACCCGAGGCCGAGCCCACCGGCCACGCCGAGCGCGGTCCCTATCGCGCCGACTATGAATCCCTGGAGGGTGAATATCAGCCTTATGGAATTATTGGCGGCGCCTATCGCCTTTAGTATCCCGATATCTTTCGTCTTCTCCATCACGACCATTATCATCGTCGCCGCGATATTAAAGCACGCGACCGTGACTATCAGCGCCAGTATCCAGAACATCGCCAGCTTCTCGAGCTTAAGCGCCGAGAAGAGGCTCCTGTTCAGGTCTATCCATGTCTTTACGTAAAAAGGAAAACCCAATTCTTTTTGTAACCTGACCCTGACTTGCGGCGCGAGTAATTCGTCGTCTATCCTTATCCCGATCCCCCCGACCTTGCCCTCGGCGCCGAAAAGCTCCTGCGCGTCCCTCAGGTCTATGAAAGCGAGCGAGGAATCATATTCGTAATAACCCGAATTGAACGTCCCCGCTACCTTGAAATCTTTCGACGAGCCGTCCAGAGGCGAAAGGACCGAGACCGTGTCGCCGAGCCTGAGGCCGAACCTCCGCGCCATCTCGGTGCCTATCAGCATGCCGCCGCCCTTGAGCGCAGACATGGAGCCGGACATTACATATGAGCCGAGCTTCGAGACCCTGGCTTCATCGGCGGAGACGATGCCCCTTATCGAGACGCCCTGCATCGTATCCTTCGCCCTGATTAACGCCTGGCCGTCGAGGAAAGGTGAAGCGGAAACAACGTGGGGCTCGGTCTTTATTTTCTTGATAAGCGCGGCGGAATCCTCGATCCCGCCTTCCTGCTCTACGATGATATGGGAATTCGCGCCGATTATCTTATCGCGCAGCTCGTTATCGAAGCCGGTCATGACACCGATGACGACTATGAGCGCGCAGACCCCGACCGCGACGCCCAGCACCGAGATCAGGCTGATTATCGATATGAACTTCTCCCTGCGCTTAGCAAGGAGGTATCTCGAGGCCACCAACAGTTCGTAACGCATATCCAAAAATTTATTTGATCACTGCTGTTCCGGTTTAAGCTGCGGAAAGAGTATTACATCCTTTATCGAATCGCGATTGGCGAAGAGCATCGCCAGCCTGTCTATCCCGATGCCGAGACCGCCGGCCGGAGGCATACCGTACTCGAGCGCGCGGACAAAATCCTCGTCGATAGTCTTCATCTCCGCCTCAGGGCCTTTCGCCTGGTCCTCGAACCGCGACTTCTGCTCTATCGGGTCGTTAAGCTCGGAATACGCGTTCGCCAGTTCCTGCGCCGATATGAACAACTCGAACCTTTCTGTCAGGTCCGGCTCGCCGGGTTTCTTCTTCGAGAGCGGGCACAGTATCGCCGGGTAATCTATTATGAACGTGGGTTTCGCGAGCTTCGGCTCGACCGTCTTCTCGAATATCTTGTTCGCGACCTCCTCGTCGAGCTTCGCGTCCCCTATATCGAGCCCCATCTCCTTCGCGACTTTCCTCAGGTCTTTTTCCTTCTTGTAATCTATCCCGGAATATTTCAATATCGCCTCGCGGAAAGGTATCCTGTCCCAGGGCGGCGACAGGTCCAGCTCCCCGTCGCCGTGCGCTATCTTATACTTGCCGAAGAGGTGCTGCGCGGAATCCAGTATGAGCTCCTCGGTCAGGTCTATCATATCATCGCAATTCGCGTAGGCCTGGTAGACCTCTATCATCGTGAACTCGGGATTGTGCCGCGGCGATATCCCCTCGTTCCTGAAATTCCTGTTTATCTCATATACCCTCTCGAAGCCGCCGACCAAAAGCCGCTTCAGGTAAAGCTCCGGCGCTATCCTCATGTAGAGGTCTATGCCGAGCGCCTCGTGGTGCGTCTTGAAAGGTTTCGCGGTGGCGCCTCCCGGCATCGTCTGCATCATCGGCGTCTCGACCTCGAGGAAACCCTTTCCGTCGAGGAAAGCCCTTATCCGCGCGATCATCTTGATGCGCAGCTCAAAGACCTTTTTTACCTCGTCGTTGACGATGAGGTCGACGTATCTCTGGCGGTAACGCGTCTCTATATCCTTGAGTCCGTGCCATTTCTCCGGCAGCGGCCTTATCGATTTCGACAGCATCGTGAACTCTTCTACATGCAGCGTCGGTTCGCCGGTCCTCGTCTTGAAGGCCTTGCCCTTTATCCCGACGATGTCGCCGATATCGAGGTTCTCGAAAGCTGTCCTGCCGGCCTCTGAAAGCTCGGCGGCCTTTATGTAATTCTGTATCTTCGCGGTCGAATCCTTGACGTCGATAAAGCAGGACTTTCCGTGCGAGCGCACGGCCATTACCCGGCCGGCGACCGTGACTTCCCTGGACCGGGCTGCGGCGTCCTCGAAATCCGCCAATAACTCGTTGATATTGGCCGACTTAGAGAATTTCCCGCCGTAAGGGTTTATGCCCTTCGCCCGCAGGTTCTCGAGCTTGATCAATCTCTGTTTTATTAGGTCGTTTATTTCTTCCAATTTTTCCGCCTTAGTCGCGCAGACTTGACATAATTATAAATAAAATAAAGGGTTAAGTCAAACAAAAAAACCCCGGCGCATAGCCAGGCAAAGGCATCCCCGTATTTCAAATACAGGGTCCGGGCCTTTCCCGGGGTTATATGCGCGGCCGCAAAACCCGTCACGAATATCTTATCCCCTTTAAGATCCTTCACCTCCTGCGTGATCTTCCCGGCCTGGTTTATAAAACATGAATAGCCGGTATTCGCGCACCTTACCACATTGACCCTGTTCTCGACCGCGCGGAAGACCGAGGGTTGCGCGTGCTGGAACGGCGCCGCGGTCTTCATATACCACGCGTCGTTGGTTATCACGACCAGGAAGTCCGCGCCCAGCCGCACAAAATTCCTCGATATCTCGGGGAAGACATCCTCAAAACATATCAGGACGCCGAATTTCACCTGCTTGCCCTTCGCTCCGCTCAGGACTTCGCCCTTCTGCGTCGGTATCTCGAATATCGTATAATCCTTCCCCGCCGTATAATCCTCGCCCATATCGTAGCGCTTCTTTATGAAAGACAAGAAGCTGTTGCCCAGCGGCACATATTCGCCGAACGGCACGAGGTGTATCTTATCGTAGCGCCTGACCATCTCGCCCTTGTTCGATATCAGGACGGCGCTGTTGAAATAACGCACCTTCTGCGGCACCCTCTCGGTCTGCGTCCCGACCAACAAATATGTATTGACCTCTTTCGCGAGGGCGGTGACCTTGTCGCGCAGGGCCTGGTCGGTCTCGAGGAATCCCGGGACAGACGTCTCGGGCCAGATTATCAGGTCCGGCTTGTCCTTTGCCGCCTCTTTTGTAAGGTTTATATATTTATTCAATATCGCATCGGCATATCTTTCGTCCCATTTTTCCGACTGCGGGATGTTCCCTTGTATTACCGATATCTTGACTGTCTCGCCCTCGAACTTCCGGTCGACCCTGTAATATCCGTATACCGCGACGATGATAAGCGCTATCACCAGCAGAGCCAGGTATCTCGGCTCCGGCTTATGGCCTTTTATCTTCTTCTTTATCTTCGATGATATGAGGACGTTGGTAAAGACTATCAAAAACGAGACGCCGTACGCTCCGGTCACATCGGCTATCTGGATTATCGGCAGCGTCTCCCACTGCGTATGCCCGAGCAGCGCCCACCCGAAGCCGGTAAAGAGGTGGCTCCTAAGGAACTCAACCGCCACCCAGAGGCAGCTCACGAGCAACGCGAACCTTAAGCGCGGTTTTTCGAACTGCATCGCGAGTATGTCTACGCCGACGGCAAATATCCCGAAGAAGAAAGCCAGGTATACCGCCAGGACGGCTATTCCTATTATCGCCACATATCCGACCCAGTACAACGTGGCGCCGAAGAACAATAACCCTGTTATGCAGCCGGTAAAGAATGCCTGCCACGGTTTCTCGCCGCGGATCGCGATAAGCATCGGTATCAGAGCGAACCACGCCAAAAACGAGAAATTGAACGCCGGATACGACAGCGTCAGCAATAATGCAGAGAGTAACGGTAAAAAAACTAAGCGCCGCAGCATTTTTTATATTTCTTTCCGCTCCCGCACGGGCACGGGTCGTTCCTGCCCACTTTCGGAGCTTCCCTTTCGAGGGGCGCCTGTTTCGCGTCCGGCGGCCTCGCCTCGACCGGCTCGCCGCCCTGTGATTGGGGTATCCTCGAGGCGAGCGAACCCATCTCCCTGTGTATCATCTGCTGGGGGACGGATTCGAAGACGCCCCTCGGCTTCTCCTGGGTCGCCACCTGCACCTTAAAGATGAACTCGAGGGCGTCATCCTGTATCCTGTTCATCATCTCCTCGAACATCGCGAAGCCCTCGTTCTTGTATTCGACGAGCGGGTCGACCTGTCCGTACGCGCGCAGGCCTATGCCTTCCTTTAGCAGGTCCATCGTATAAAGATGGTCCTTCCATTTCGAATCGATCATGTCGAGCAGTATCGTCTTCTCGATATGCCTGGCCACGTCCGCGCCGAGGACGAACTCCCTCTTCTCGTAAAACTTATTTATTATATCGAGGAGCCTCGCCCTTATGTCATGGCGCGGGCCGGCAAACGATCCGCCCTGGTCCGCCGGGAGGCTGAACCCGAACTTGCCGCGGAACCATTCCGAGAATCCCTTGGCATCCCACTCCTCATGGTGCGTCTTCTCGTTCAGGTAAATATCCATCGCCGAGTCGAGGCCGTTCTCTATCATCGCGGCGATATATTCCTTGATGTCCTTGCCCTCGAGTATCGCGCGCCTCTCGGAGTAGATGACTTCCCTCTGCTTGTTCATGACGTTATCATATTCGAGCAATTGCTTCCTTATCTCAAAGTTATGCGCCTCGACGCGTTTCTGCGCGGTCTCTATCGACTTCGAGACGATGGGATGTTCTATCGGCTGGCCCTCTTCCATCCCTAATTTTTCCATTATGTATTTTATCCTGTCCGAGCCGAATATCCTCATCAGGTCGTCCTCGAGCGAGAGATAGAACCTCGATGAACCCGGGTCACCCTGGCGTCCGCACCTGCCGCGGAGCTGGTTATCGATGCGCCGCGCCTCGTGGCGTTCGGTGCCGAGGACATGCAGGCCCCCGACCGCTATGACTTTATTATGCTCATCTTCGACCTTCGCCTTGAACTTCGCCATCATCTCGGATTTCTCTTTAGGATCGATCGCCTCGGGCTCGATCCCTTTCTGCTTGAAATAGTCATAGACCATGTATTCCGCGTTGCCGCCGAGCAAAATATCGGTGCCGCGGCCTGCCATGTTCGTCGCGATGGTGATCGCCTTATACCGCCCGGCCTGCGCGACTATGTGCGCCTCCGACTCGTGGTATTTCGCGTTCAAGACCTGGTGCGGTATCCCGCGGCGCTGAAGCATGTTGCTCAGGCGCTCGGATTTATCTATCGAGATCGTTCCGACCAGCACCGGCTGGCCCTTCTCGTATAACTGCGCGATCTCGTCGGCAGCGGCATTGAATTTCTCTTTTTCGGATTTATAAATGCTGTCCGGATGGTTCGCCCTTATGAGCGGCCTGTTCGTCGGTATCACGATAACGTCGAGTTTATATATCTGGCTGAATTCGTTGGCCTCTGTCGCGGCCGTGCCGGTCATGCCGGCGAGCTTGTCGAACATCCTGAAATAATTCTGGAACGTTATCGTAGCGAGGGTCTGGTTCTCCCTCTCGATCTTAACGCCCTCTTTCGCCTCGACCGCCTGGTGCAGCCCGTCCGACCATCTCCTGCCCGGCATCATGCGGCCGGTGAATTCGTCGACGATTATGACCTCGCCGTCCTTGATGAGGTACTGCACGTCGCGCTTATAAAGCTCTTTGGCAAGGAGCGCCTTCTCGACGCAATGCCGCTCCTCGACAGATTCCATCGAATGCATATCCTTGAGCCCCCAGGCCTTGACGACCTTCGTCTCGCCCTGTTCGGTCATCCAGACGCTGTGGCCTTTCTCGTCGACTATGTAATCGCCGGACTCTTCCTTCGTCTCCTGGTCCTTCTCGCCCTTCTCGAGGCCCCTTACGATGTTCGCGGCTTTATAATATTTGTCGGTCGACTCTTCGGCAGGGCCGGATATTATGAGGGGCGTCCTCGCTTCGTCGACAAGTATCGAGTCGACCTCGTCGACGATGCCGTAATGCAGCGGCCGCTGGACCATATCTTCGAGCCGGTACTTCATATTGTCGCGCAGGTAATCGAAACCGAATTCGTTGTTCGTGCCGTAGGTTATATCGCTGTTATACGCGGCCTGACGGTCCCTGTCGTTCATATCGTGCTGGATCATCCCGACCGTCAGCCCGAGGAACTCGAATATCGGCCCCATCCAGTACCTGTCGCGTTTCGCGAGGTAATCGTTCACTGTGACGATATGGACGCCGAGCCCGGTCAGGGCGTTCAAATATGCCGACAATGTGGCGACGAGCGTCTTTCCTTCGCCGGTCGCCATCTCCGCTATCTTTCCTTCGTGCAGGACGATGCCGCCGATAAGCTGGACGTCGAAATGGCGCATCCCGGTGACCCTCTTACTGGTTTCGCGCACGACCGCGAAAGCCTCGGGCAATACCTCCTCGAGGACCTCAGTCTCTGTCTTGCGCCGCTCGGCCTTCTCGAGACCCTTGAGATCGATATCCTTGAGCCGTTCTTTGATCTTCGCCTTGAATTCGGCGGTCTTCGCTCGCAGTTCGGCATCGGAGAGCTTGGAGATCCTCGGCTCAAGTGAAGTAATAAGCTCCATCTTGGGCTTAAGCCGCTTAAGCTCCCTGTCGTTATGGGTACCCACAACCGCTGAAAATATCTTTCCTATCATTCTATATCCTTAGTTTTTCTCCCGCTGAGGCGGGACCTTGCCGGCTGAAAATTTAACATACGCCTCTATCAATTCGTCAAGTTCGCCGTCAATCACCTGGTTCGCCTTCCCGGTCTCGTATTCCGTCCTGTGGTCCTTTACCATCATGTACGGGTGCAGCACGTAAGAGCGTATCTGGCTGCCCCATTCTATCTTTTGTTTCTCCGAATACATCGACTTTATTTTTTCTTCCTGCTCCCGTTGTTTCTTCTCGAAGAGCCGCGCCTTCAGCACTTTCATCGCCGAATGCTTGTTCTTCAACTGCGAGCGCTCGTTCTGGCACTGGACGACGAGCCCGGTCGGGATATGGGTAATGCGCACCGCCGAGTCTGTCGTGTTGACGCCCTGCCCGCCGGGACCGGATGCGCGGTAGACATCTATGCGCAGGTCCTTCTCGTCGATCTGGATATCCGCCTCCTCCTCGACCTCGGGGATGACATCTACCGAGGCGAACGATGTGTGCCGCCTTTTATTCGAATCGAATGGCGATATTCTGACTAAACGATGTACGCCACGCTCTGACTTCAGGTAGCCGAAAGCATAATCGCCTTTTACCAGCATCGTGACGTTCTTGACGCCGGCTTCTTCTCCGGCCAGATAGTCGAGGACTTCAACCTTATGTCCCTTGTTCTGCGCGTAGCGGGTATACATCCTGAAGAGCATCGCCGCCCAGTCGCACGACTCGGTGCCGCCGGCACCCGCGTTAATGGAAAGTATGGCGCCGGACTTATCGTGCTCGCCCGAGAATAAAGCGGTAAATTCGATGCGGTTTATCTTGTTCGCTAAGGCGTCCAGGTCTTTTGAAAGCTGGGATATCGAGGCTTCGTCTGAATTTTCGGTTATCTCGGCGAGCCCTGAAAGCTCCTCGAGCTCTTTGCTGCACGCCTGCCACGGATCAAGGCGGGCCTTTAGCGACTTCATTTCGGCGATTATCTTGTTGGCCTTCTGCTGGTCGTCCCAGAAGCCCGGGGCGGCCATCTTCCCTTCAAATCCCGCTATATTCTTCCCTGCGGCATCGAGGTCAAAGATACCTCCGCAGGTTGGCTAATGTCTCTTGCGCCTGCTTTATCCTCTTCTTAAGCTCCTCAAGCATAGTACTCCTCCGTAACGCATTTACAGGATTAAAATTATACCAGTTTAGGGGGGATAAAACAAGCGTAATTGGAGGGTTAATCTAAGTTCGGGCGGGTCCTGCCTGCCGAGCACCTCGCCCGCTCACTATGGTTCGCGGACAAGGGCTCCGTCGGCAGTCACCCGCTTAAACCAGATGGCCAACAAAGCCCTGCAACGACACAACGGTCTACGTGCTGTTTATTTGCGACCGTTCTTGCCTTAAGTTTTTACTCCGCTCTAAACCCGATCTGGCGTTTCGGCTTTTCCGGCGGCTCGAACAGCTCTTTTATGGCCTGAAATACTATCGCAAATTGCTTATCGTATTTTTTCTCCATCGCCTCAATTTTGCGCCTGAGATCTGAGCTAGTTAATAGCAAATGCCTTAATTGGACAAAAGCGCGCATAATCTGAATATTGGCCATAATAGCGCGTTCACTGTTTAATACGCTTGAAAGCATGGCAACTCCTTCTTGCGTAAAAACACGAGGAAGTTTTCTTATGCCGCCCCAACTTGAAATCGCATTTTGCGACATCAAGTTTAGGGCTTCCCCTTTGGTCAGTTGAAACATGAAATCTTCCGGAAATCTTTTAAGGTTTCTTTTCACTTGTTCATTTAATCTGCCGGTTTTTACTCCATAAATCACGGCTAGATCGCCATCAAGCATTACCTTTTTACCTCTGATAAACAAGATTTTCGCCGCTATTACTTGTGCAGAAACTATGCTGGACATAATATCCTCCTTTCTGCATACATATATAGACGACAAAAGGAGGGGATTTCTTTCAAAAATCTTAAAAAAATGTCCCCCTTCCCATTTGGGGAGAGGGATATTTGTCATTTTAGAACGAGTGGGACGCCAGGCTATTCTTACTTTTTATTCTTGAGCTCCTCCATTCTACCCTTAATGTTTTCTACCGCCCACTTAGACCATTTAATTGTTAATTCATTATTGGACTTAGAAAGCTTTTCCAAAACTGGTAATATTTGCTCGTCTCCTTTGCATGCTACAAATACCCAAAGCATACGGAGCGTTTCATCAGTTTCCTGAGATAAAGGTTTTTTTGCTGCATAATGCGAATCGATTACATAAATTAAATATGGTAACAAAATTTGAGCCTGTTTCTCTGGTATGTTACCATAGAAAGGATGCGAACCTAGAATTTTCAATAGGAGTAATTTGTGACTTTCGTTTGAGTTCTCAATTTGCGAAGCAATAAATCCCAGCCATTGTTCTTGCGTTAGAAGCCAAGACAAAGCGGTCAACGCATATTCAAGTTTCTGCTTATTATTGTTCTTTGTTATAAATTCTTCCAAAGGATCTTTTAAATATTGAGGAGAATAGATTTTCCGACCCGCAAAATACGGAGAGCAAGCAATCATTGCCTCATATACATCTTCCTTTGTATTAATTTCCGTAATAATAATACCTTGCGAAATTATTTTATCTAACTCTAGACGTAAAGGCTCAATATTTAAACCTAGCTGAAAATGAATTGTTCTATCCCGTTCGCCTAAATGTACATATAAAGTTGATTCACCTGCATCTATAACGTGCTCTGATGAAGTTTCTGGCTGATTAAAAAAATCCACGGCTTTAACTAATGCCCTTAAGGAATAAAGTTCATTTTTATCTAGATTAAATTCGTAACTAAAAGACTCCTCTCCATCCATAATGCATCTTGCATATACAACTCTTGCTTTTCCATCTTTTGTCATAATTAATTCTGAATTTTTTAAAGGCGAGTATCCGCCGCTCCATCTGTAATGAATAAATGTATCGTTAGATTCTTCGGCATTTGCACTCAAGCTAATAATAAATGACAATAGAACACAAACTATGATTTTTTTCATTTTGCCTCCTCTTCATTTCCAATAATAATTATTTTATAAGCGCCGTAAATTCTTTGACGGCTTTCCAATAATTATCACCGGCGACCCAGAAGAAATCGTTATGGCCGGCGCCGTCCACCCATAAACACATCTTCGGCTGATTTGCCTTTTTGAACAAAGCCCGGCCGTGCCAGAAAGGCATTATCGTATCTTTCCTGCCGTGCATTACCAAGACTGGATAATGGATATTCCCGATCTTCGTTATATTATTAAACCTGTCAAACGGCGCAAGCGGGATCACCGTCCTTACTCTGAACGCCGAGACGCACCCACTTTCAATGATCAATCCGGCCGCTTTCTCCTTTGAGGCAAGTTCGACTGCCGCGCCGCTCCCGATAGAGCGCCCCTGGATTATTATACGGCTTGGGTCGATCTTTAGGTCGTTGACTAAGTAACGATAAGCCGCTTCGATATCCCTGTAAACGGCCTTTTCCGAGGGCCTGCCCATGCTCGTCCCGTAACCTTCATAGTCGTAGGATAAAGTCGAAAAGCCGTGGTCCCTGAATAATTCCATTAGCGGCATAAGGTCTCCGACATCTTCGGCATTACCGTGGCTGTATAAGATGACAAACTTGGCGTCTTTGGCGGGCAGATATGCTGCGGAGATCCGCACACTATCCGTAACTTTCAGTTTTATGATCCCGGGCCCGTCCTTATAAGACGAGGGGTGGGGATAGAAGGTCAGGTTGCCGGAAAAGAAGAAAGCATACACAAGCAGTAAGAGATATATTTCGAGTATCGAGATGAGGAATCTCTTTAAGGTAAATTCCCCGATCAGCAGATGTTTTACCGTCTTTGAATCAAGGGTCATTTGCGCTTAGGCAACAAATCGGCGCCGACGTAAAAAGTCGCGCCCTTCTTTTCCATTGACAGGAAAAGACGCTTAAGCTCGATGCCGTAGGCATATCCGCCGATCTTTCCGTTCGATTCGATTACGCGGTGGCAGGGGATGAACAACGGCCAAGGGTTGCGGTGGAGCGCCTGCGCGACGGCGCGGGTGGCTTTAGGCTTGCCGATCTTTTCGGCGACCCACGCGTAGGTGCGCGTCTCGCCGGAGGGTATCTTCATGATACACTTATAGACGCAGACTTCAAACTCCGTGCATCCGTCAAACAGCTCGGACTTTTTTACGCCTTTGGACCTTCTTCGTTCTTTTTTCACCGACCAGCGCCTTTCGCCTCAAAATATGATGGTACCTTATCGCGAACCTATGCGATTCGTCGCGTATCCGCTGTATCAACTGCAGCGCCTTCGATGACGGCGGAAGCGCGACCGGCATATCCTTGTCTAAAGTATATATGTGCTCGAAGGTTTTTGCAATACCGATAATTGGGACGCCCTTTAGGCCGGCCGCCTTCATCTCCTGCGCCGCTGCCGAGAGGTGGCCCCTTCCCCCGTCTATGATTATCAGGTCCGGCGCAGGAAGCTTCTCTTTTAACGATCCTGTATACCGGCGCCTTACCACCTCGCGCATCATCGCGTAATCGTCCTGGCCCTCGACCTCGCGTATCTTGAACATCCTGTATTTCGATTTCTCGGGCCTGCCGCCCCTAAACGTGACCATCGAGCCGCAGGCTTCCTCTCCCTTGATATTGGATATATCGAACGCCTCGATATATTTCGGCTCCTCTTTCAACCCGAGGACAGACCTGAGCTCGCCCAATTGGACCGCCGAATCGTGCCTCGGCCGTTTCGCTATCATCTCGCTTAAAGCCTCGATCCGGTCGCGGACCTTTCCCGCCTCCTCGAACTTCTTTTCGGCGGCGAGCTGTTCCATCTTCCCTGATAGCCCCTTTACCAATTCGTTCTTCTTTCCCCCGATAAAAAGGATTATCCCTTTAATATTTTCAAGATAATCCTCCTTCGATATCTTCCCCTCGGAAGGCGCCGGGCATAACCCCATATCGTGATAGGCGCACGCCCTTTTTGGCATCGGCCTGCACGTGCAGAACGGGAACACTTTCCGAATGGATTTTATCGCCGCGCGCAATAGCGCCGCGTCGGTGTACGGCCCGAAATAGAGCGACCCGTCGCTCTTCCTCCCGCGGGCGGTCATTACGCGGGGGAATTCCTCGGCCATGGTTATCTTTATAAGCGGGTAAGTCTTGCTGTCGCGGAGGTCGACGTTGTATTTCGGCTGGTATTCTTTTATGAGGTTGGATTCGTAGAGCAGCGCCTCGGCCTCTGTCGCGGTCGGGACCCAATCGATGCCGCTGATATTTTTTACGAGGGCGCCTATCCTCGGGCCGTGGTCTTTTGACCTCTGGAAATACGATCGCACCCTGTCGCGCAGCGACGACGCCTTGCCGACGTATAACACTTCCCCGCCGCCGGCCTTGAATATATAAACGCCGGGTTGGTCGGGTATATCCCTGAGAAATTCAGTGAATTTCATCAGGACTGGCGCCCTCAGCCTCTCCTTAATATCCATTTCACGAATCCCTTGAACTCTTTCACGTCGAATATGAGGCAGGCGATAAAGAACGAGGCTGCCCCGGCCGGGATGATAACGGCCAGTTTCGGCACCGGCCTGAGCTGCAGGTTAACGTTGAGCAGGATAAGGACGACGGCCATTATGGCGCCCGGAATAGCGGCGCGCACGAACGAGACGAATATCTCTCGGCCGCCGAGCGGGCCTATCTTCTTCCTCAGGAGAAAATACAAAGAAAAGAAGTTGAAGATGCTGGCGAGCGACGTGGCGAGCGCCAGCCCGTTTACCTTCATCGGGAACATCAATATGAAGTTGAGCGCGGCGTTCAGCAGGAAGACCATCACCGCGTTCTTCACCGGGGTCCGCGTGTCCTTAAGCGAATAGAACGCCGAGACGAGCGGCTTTACCCCGGCGTAAGCGCACAGGCCTATCGAAAAATAAAAGAGCACCGGCGCGGTTATGCTCGTCGAATAGGCGTCGAAAGAACCCCTTTGGAAGAGCGCCCGCACTATCGGCTCTGACAACGCCATAAGCCCCACGGCCGCGGGTATGGTTATAAAAAAGACCGCCCTGAGCGAGAATGAAAGCGCCTGCTTGAATTTTTCCATCTCGTTTCGCGCGGCGTGTTCGGAGAGCGTCGGAAGCATCGCCTGGGAGAACGCGGTGCTGAATATGGCCAGGGGCAAAAGCCAGAGCCTGTTCGCGTAATTGATGGCGGATATGGCGCCCTTCCCGACTATATCCGAAAGCGAGGCGAGCGCGGTATCCAAGAATACGTTAAGCTGGTATACGCTCGAGCCGAATACCCTGGGCAAAAGAAGCCTGCCTATCTCGTTCGAGGCCGGATGCTTGAACCTGTCAAAACGCGGCCAGCCCATGCCCATCTTCATTAAAGGAGGCAGCTGGACGGCCAATTGCACTATCCCGCCCAGGAGGACGCCTATCGCCAGCCCGGTGACCGGCTCCTTCATTAGAGGGCAAATGAAGATCGCGCTCAATATAAAGACTAAGTTCCACAGCGGCTGGCTGAAAGATGTCGCGCCGAATAACTTCCGGGAATTAAGCACGCCGGTCGCATACGCGGTCAGGCCTATCAGGAAGATATAGGGGAACATCATTCGCGTAAGCGTGACGGTAAGTTTGAATTTTTCGGGATTGCCGAGGAACCCCCACGCGATGGCCGAGACTATAAGCGGGGCGAAGATAATGCCCAGGAGCGTTATCACGGCCAGGACGATCACCATGACGTTGAGGATTATGCGCGCCAGCTCCCAGAATTCCTCTTTGCTCTTGTTGGCGGCATACCCGCTGAGGACCGGCACGAAAGCCGCGTTCGCGGCCCCTTCCCCGACCAGGTCGCGCCAGAGGTTAGGGATCCTGAAGGCGGTGAAAAAGGCGTCCGCGTACAGCGTGGTCCCGAACATCGCGGCTATGATGATATCCCTTATGAAACCCAGGATGCGGCTCGCGGATATACCCAGGCCTATCACTCCCGCCGATTTCGCCAGAGATTTATGTGTTGACATTTCCCGCCTTATATGGTATTTTTACAAAATCGTAACTCGAAAGGAGAAACAGGATTGCCTAATTTAAAGTCCGCATTCAAAGCTATACGCCAGGACAAGAAGAAACGCGCTAGGAACCAGAAGGTCGAGACCGAGCTTAAGTCCTTAACCAAGAAGTTCACGATGGCTCTGGCCGCGAAAAAGGCCGATGAGGCCAAAAAACTCGGTATCTCCCTCGTCTCCAAACTTGACAAGGCGCGCTCCAAGGGCATGTTGCACAGGAATACGGTATCGCGCAAGAGAGCGCGCATCCTAAGCAAGCTCGCCAAGCTCAGATAATCTCACCACAAGAGATTCCAGGATAACCCTTTTATCGAGGTCCCTGTTTTTGCAGTCGCGGTCCGCCTCGGCCAGGTAAGAGAGGGCCTCTTTAAGCCATTTTTTGGCCCTGTCCGGGGAACCTTTCGACCTCGCGGCGCGCTTTACAGCGGCCGCCATCGCCCCTATGACGTTCTCCGGGCGCACCGATTCCCTAGAT
>JBAZFB010000022.1 GCA_041653595.1 Candidatus Omnitrophota bacterium
TGGGCGGTGGCCTCGGAGACGACCGCTTTCCCCAACCTTGAATTCCAGACGGTAAAATTCCTCGAGCCCGGCGAGATCGTCCTGCTGAACGGCGAGGGTATGGTCCAGAGGAAGCCCGGAGGGAAGACGAACCAGGTCTGTTCGTTCCTGTGGATATACTCGGGTTTCCCGGCGTCGGATTACGAGGGCATAAATACCGAGATAGTAAGGGAAAAGTGCGGCAGGCATCTGGCCAAACGCGATATAGATATAGAGGTGGATGTAGTCGCGGGAGTGCCGGATTCCGGCTCTGCCCACGCCCTCGGATACGCTATGGAATCCAAAAAACCATACAGGCGCCCGCTTGTGAAATATTCGCCCGGATACGGCAGGAGCTATACGCCGCCGTCACAGAGGACGCGCGACCTCATAGCGAGGATGAAACTTATCCCGATAAAAGAGATCATAACCGGAAACAGGATAGTCCTGTGCGAGGATTCGATAGTCAGGGGGACACAGCTCAAGAATTTCACGGTCAACAAGCTGTGGGATAACGGCGCGAAGGAAGTGCACGTCAGGCCCGCGTGCCCGCCGCTCATGTTCCCGTGCAAGTTCTGCCTTTCGACGCGCAGCATACAGGAACTCGCCGCGCGCAAGGCGATAAAGGCGCTGGAAGGCCATGACATCGAAAATGTCTCGGAATACGTCGATCATGGTTCCGAAAAATACAGGAACATGGTCGAATGGATAAGGAAGGACCTCGGCGTGACGACGCTGCGTTACCAGCTCCTCGAGGATATGGTAAAGGCGATCGGCCTGCCGAAGGAGAGGATTTGCGTTTATTGCTGGACCGGCGAGTGCCCCGGACAAAAAACCGTAAAAAATGAGCGGAAAGAGGAGACGGTAGCCGTCAAGTGAAGACAAAAGCGATAGAGAACATAGAGCGGAAGATGGAAGGGCTGGATGAGGGCTCGATCCGTTACAGGGTCCTGCAAAATGTCATTAATTTCAAGACATCATGGATAGAGCTCGGCCAGTCGCTCTATTCTGTCTGGAAAGACAAACTCTACCGGGATTGGGGGTACCTGACCTTTGAAGCATATGCGTCAAAGGAGGTCGGCGTGAGGAAAGATACGGTGATGAAACTTTTAAAGTCGTATTATTTCCTCGAAAAAGAAGAGCCCCAATACCTCCGGAAAAAGGAGGCGGCCGACCCTTCCGGCGCCGCGAGCATGCCGAGCTACGAATCGGTAAACCTGCTGCGCCTCGCTAAAAACAAGAAAGAGATAGGCGAGTCCGACTACGAGTCGCTAAAGAAGAACGTATTCGAAAGGGGCAGGGACGTCCGCGATGTGAGGAAGGACCTGACCGCGCTTATGAGGCAGCGGGAGGAGGCCGATCCGCAGGAAGCCAGGAAGATGAGGAAAGAGGCCGCCGTAAAAAGAGTGGTCGCCACATTGAAAG
Organism: Candidatus Omnitrophota bacterium; assembly: GCA_041653595.1. NCBI lineage: Bacteria > Pseudomonadati > Candidatus Omnitrophota > Candidatus Omnitrophota bacterium. The sequence goes on from JBAZFB010000022.1 coordinate 1,444, forward strand.
CCCTGAAAAATGACATCGAGATATCGAAACTCCTGCCTGCCGGGACGATCAAGGATATCAGGGACCTGATAGAAAAGCTCGAAGAGGAGATAACCGAATGAAAAAAATTTTAGCGGTCATATTTATGCTGGCGGCCACCTCGGCGCTGTACGCCGAAGGAGGGAAAACGGACACCTTCCGTTATAAGTGCGTGGATGTGAAAGGTGAAAAACTCTGGGAGTCCAACATAACGGTGACGCCCGTGAAGGGAGAGAAGGATAATTATCTTATGGCGGAAGAGATAAAAGGCCGGTATCACGGCTCTGACGGCATAACATCCCGGACGCGCGAGATGCGTTATATAAAGAACAAAGAACGCCTTACCCCGCTCAGCATGGACGAAAAGGTCTTCTCCGAGTCAGGTAAGCCGATCCGCGAATCGGCGCATAGGTTTTACCCTGACAAAAGAACGGTCGAATGCGAGGTAAAGGACCTGCTTACCGGCAAAGTAAAGAAAAAGACGCTCAAATATGACGGCGATATAATAAACGGCATGGTCATGGATGATTATATAGAGATGTTCCTGGAGGCGGGGCAAAAGAAAAAGACCGCCTATCTCCTCGGCGACGACACCGAACTTTACCGCGTAACACTCAGGGTGGTAGCCAGGGAGGAAGTGACCGTTAACGGCAAGACGCGCGAAGCGTATAAGATAACCGTTGACCCCGAGATAGGGCTATTCAATCCCGTGAAGATGTTCATAACCAGGAATTACGAATGGTATTCATGCGAACCGCCTTACGAATGGCTGAAATTCCAGGGGCTTGAAAGCTCGCTGGATTCTCCGATAGTAGAAATGACCCCTATTGGTGAGTGAATAAATGGCCGGCGCGATCATACCCGATAGGCTCAGGGAAGAATACAGGGGCGAACTTAAGAATATCTTTGCCCAGCGCGTTAACCTCTTTTGTTATATAGCGCTGAGCGCCTTCACGATAGAGGTGGTCGTCGCGTGGTTCTTATTCAGGAGGCTGCTTGGCACCAAGGACATGCCCGGGATCCTGGGAGGCGCGTTCTTTTCCTGGTCCTGCTGACGACCGGGAAGTTCGCCAAAAAGCTCACGGCGCAAAAAATCAGGGGTTTCTTTTTCAGCATAATAATAATCTCCATCTCCATCCTGGCCGCCGCGGCGCACCCCGACGTCATCACTAACCTCGGGATAACCCTCGTCCTGATAGCGTTCTTCGTAAGCGCGCTGCTCCTGCCGTGGAACATGATCGAGACGGGCATACTCGGCGCCTATACGCTGATAATTTTTACGGGCGTATACAGCATGAGCAATATACGCATCAATTACGTCAATTACGTGCGTACGGACATCTTCGGCATAAATGTGACATTGCTTATCGTCGCGGCCTTAATATGCATGGTCGTGAAAAGGAACGAGGGCATAATGAGGCAGAAGGATTTCGTCCTCAAGAAAGAGATCGAGGAGAAGAGCAGGATAATGGTCGAGGAGCTCGAGCTCGCCAACAGGATACACAGCGGCCTCATGCCCAAATCGATAAAGACCGACCTCGTTGACGTCGCGGTCGATTACAGGCCGATGCTTTATATGGGCGGCGACTACGCCAAGTTCCATTTCCTGGACAAGAACCGCCTCCTTTTCATGATAGCGGACATGACGGGCCACGGCGTCTCGGCCGCCCTGCTCGTCAACAGGATACATACCGAGATCGAGGGGCTCGTCCGCGATAACCTGCCGCCCGGCGAGATACTGAAGAAGCTCGACAATTTCATAAAATCCGACTTCGGGAAGATAGGGATATTCCTCAGCGCGTTCTGCGGGGTGATAGATTTTTCGGACAAGAAACTGGTATATTCAAATTATGGCCATCCGCCGCAGATATTATTCCAGAAGGCCGATAAGAAGATCGTCCTCATGGAATCGCAGACGTTCCTGATGGGGATAGGAATGGAGACGAGCGACGTATACCAGGTAAAGATAAATTTCGAGAGAGGCGACAGGATATTCCTTTTCACCGACGGGTTGATCGAGGCGAAGAATAAGGCCGGGGAAGAGTTCGGCTATGCGCGCTTCGAACAATTTGTCAGGGGTAAAGGCGCGCTCGACGTTGCCGCCTTTAACGAGGACCTGCTTGCCGAAGTCGGGAAATACCAGGAAGGGACGCAGGCAGACGACATCTTCCTGCTCTCCATACAGATAAAATAGGAGGCGCCGGTGAAGGGTTTTCTTTTGAGATGGATTATAAATATAGCGGCGATGATACTGGTCATTAGTATAGTGCCCGGGATACACTCAGAGGGCAGGCTGGCCACGGTGATGGCCGCGCTCGTCCTCGGGCTCATAAACGCCACGCTGAGGCCGATCGTCTTCGCTCTCACGCTGCCTTTGACCATCCTCTCGCTCGGGATATTCACGCTTTTCCTGAACGGTTTCTTCTTCTATCTCGTCTCGAAGATAGTCGAGGGTTTCATCATCGATGATTTCTGGGCCGCTTTCTGGGGAGCGCTGTGTTTCAGCGCGATAAGTTTTTTCCTTAGCCTCTTCGTAAGCCCGCAGGGCAGGTTCAAGGTCTATCATTACCGTGATGGCAGCGGGTCTCCGCTACCATCGCATCGTCAAAATCATAATGACAGCGATGTGATCGACGTCGAGGCGAAGGTCGAGGATAAAGACGAGGAGGAAGAAGATGGGAAGAAATAACCCGGTGCTGCTTTACGGGAGGAACTCCATCCTCGAGCGCATGAGGGCGAACCCGAAGAGCCTGAGGATGGTGATGATATCCGAAAATTTCGACGACGCGGAGATATTCGAGGCGGCGAAGCTCCACCGCACCCCGATAAAGCGGGTAGCCGAGAGGGAATTGTTCAAGATGAAGCACAGCGAGCGCCTCCAGGGGATAATTGCCGAGGCCGATCCTTTCGAATATTCGTCCTTTGAAGGGCTCCTGAAGAGGGAAGACGGCATCAAGCCGACTTTCATCATGCTCGACGGTATCACCGACCCGCAGAACCTCGGCGCCGTCATAAGGACCTCCGCGTGTTTCGGGAATTTCGCGATAGTCATCCCGGAGCGGGACTCGTGCGACGTGAACGAGACGGTCCTGAACGTCGCCTCGGGCGGGGAGAATTATGTCCGGGTCTGCAGGATAAACAACCTCTCGAACGCCCTGATACACGCCAAGGAGGCGGGATATTGGGCGGCCGGCGCGGTGGTCGGGGGCGGCGAGGACCTCAATAAGGCCTCTTTCCCGTTCCCGCTTTGCCTCGTCCTCGGTTCCGAAGGCAAGGGCATACACCACGGCGTCTCGAAACATATCGAACTCAAGGTGACCCTGCCGATGCCCGGCGCGGCGCTCTCTTTTAATGTCGCGATCTCGGCGGCAATATTTTGTTACGAGATAGCCAGGCAGAGAGAGGCGGGGAAGAAACAGAAGTGAAAGCCGTCTTCTACGAGCTGCCGGCTGAGTTCATAGAGAAGCTCAAAAAAATATACCCCGGGACCTTCCCTAAAGTTTTCGAATCGTTCCTCCACAAAAAAGAACAGACCTTCAGGGTAAATTACCTTAAAACAGGACTGGAAGAACTTAAAGAGGACCTGGACAGGGAAGGTATAAGGTACCGGGAACTCCATTGGCCGAAAGGGAGTTTCATCCTGCGGTCGGAGCCGAAAGCCCTCCGTAAGAGCTCTCTGTACACCGGAGGCAAGGTATATATGCAAAATGTGTCGAGCATGATACCGCCGCTGCTCCTCGACCCACGCAGAGGAGAGAAGATCCTCGACCTGTGCGCGGCGCCGGGCGCGAAGACGAGCCAGATAGCCTCGCTTACGGGCGGGGAAGCGGAGCTTGTCGCGGTCGAGAAGATGGAGATAAGGCACCAGAAACTCCTGGCGACGCTGAAGATACAGGGAGTGGGTCCCGCCAAGGTCATACTCGCGGACGGCATGGCGATAGGGAAGGAATATCCCGGCTATTTCGACAAGGTACTGGTCGACGCCCCGTGCTCGGGAGAGGCGTTATTCTATCTGCGCGACCCGAAGACTTTTAAGCCCTGGAGCCGGAAGAAGGTTGCGGACCTTTCGCATACGCAGAAAGTTCTTATATACTCCGGGATCTCGGCGCTGAGGCCGGGCGGGGAACTGGTCTATTCCACCTGCACGTTCTCCCCCGAGGAGAACGAGGAGGTGGTAGACTGGGCCTTGAATAAGTTCGAGGGGCTCCGCGCGGTCCCGGCGGATATACCTTTGCCGAACAAGGTCCGCGGCCTTACGTCGTGGGAGGGGAAGAGGTTCTCGGGCGATCTGGGCCTGGCCCTGAGGATACTCCCGAACGAGCATATGGAAGGTTTTTTTCTGGCAAAATTAAAGAAGATATAGTATAATTACCACCATGGCATTGATATTTTCTCTCAACTCGGGAAGGGCGGTTAAGAAGGATGTTCCCGAGTTGGGTGACGGGATATTCCTAAAGGGGCAGAACGGCTGCGCGGCCATCCTTATACACGGGTTGACCGGAACGCCGAACGAGATGAAAAGCCTTGGGGTAGCCCTGAATAAGAGGGGATATACCGTCATATGCCCTCGCCTGAAGAACCATGGCGCCCCGCTCGATGTCTTGAAGGACACGAGATGGCAGGATTTCTACCAGTCGGTCAGGGAAGCCTATATTAAGGTCAAGGACGACCATGATTTCATAGTCGCTTCAGGGTTGTCTATGGGCGCCCTGTTGGCCCTTTTGCTAGCCGATGAGTTTCCCGAAAAGATAAAGGGCGTATCATGCCTCTCCCCGACGCTCTTCTATGACGGCTGGAACACACCGTGGTATAATTTCCTTTTCCCCCTGGCTACCCATACCCCATTGAGGAATTTCTTCTATCACAAGGAAGATCCCCCTTACGGGGTGAAGAACAAACAGATGCAGGATCGCCTGCATAGCTATTACTCGTCCGCTGACCTCGGCGACACCGAGAAGATCGCCGAATACGGCTATCCTTTCTTTCCTGTGGTCCTGCTCTGCCAGCTTAAATCGCTCGTCAGGTACTTGACCGGGAGGCTTAAGAGTATAACCGTGCCGGTCCAGCTCATCCAGGCCAAGGACGACGATATGTCGAGCGTAAAAAATTCCCAGTTCATTTATGACGGGGTCGGTTCGAAGACAAAAGAGATGGTGATGTTATATGATTCCTACCATTGCATAACAGCTGACCAGGAGCGCAAGACCGTGACCGCCAGGATGGAGGAGTTCTTCGAGAAAATACACAACGGAGACGCGAAATAATGGTAAAGATGCCGCTCGATTTTTCCAAATGCAACGTCTATTTCGATTTCGACAATACCATGACCGCTTTCGACGTCCTGGACGATATCATCGAGAAATTCTCGATCAACAGGGATTGGGTGGTCTTTGAGAACGCGTGGCAGAAAGGGGAGATCGGCTCAAGGGAATGCCTTAAGTGGCAGATGCGCTCGGTCAGGGCGACGAAACCAAAGCTGTCCCGTTATCTCGATAAGGTCCGGCTAGACGATAATTTCCAGGAGTTGTTCGGGTACCTGAAACGCAAGGGCGCAGAGACGGCGATATTAAGCGACAGTTTTTCTTTCTTCATAGAGCGCATCCTGAGCAAGAACGGCGTGCATGGCATAAAACTGTATTCAAACAGGCTGCGTTTCTCGAAAAATAAACTTATCCCGACCTTCCCGCATACCGACAAATCCTGCTCCCATTGCGCGAACTGCAAGAAGACGCACATCTTTAAATTGCGCGGGCGCGGAAGGACCAATATATATATCGGGGACGGCCTTTCCGATATCTGCCCGGCCGAACATTCCGATATCGTTTTCGCAAAAGGGAGCCTTCAGGAGCATTTCACGAAAACCAAGAAAGAATTCATACCGTTCAAGAACTTAAGAGATGTCTATAGCTGGTTCCAGGAGGCGGGTAATGTTATCGAAACAGAAGCTGGGCAAGAGCTCTTCGCGATCAAGAGAAAATAAACTCCTGGACTTAGAGGCCAGGTATTGTTCATGGGGAGATACTGTCCATTATTCGGACAAGTTGAATATCTTCGACCGTTCCGAGGGCATCTACCTGTATGACAAGCAGGGGACCGAGTATCTCGACCTCCAGATGTGGTATTCGGCCGCCAACTTCGGTTACAAGAACAAGCGGCTGAACGCGGCCCTCAAGAAACAGCTCGATAAGCTGCCCCAGCTCGCCTGCCAGTATTTACACGAAGAAAAGATACTAGTGGCGGCTAAACTGGCGCAGAGGATGGAGCGGACCTACGAGACTAAAGGAAGGGTCCATTTCAACGTCGGCGGTTCCGCGGCCATAGAGGACTCGCTTAAAGTGGTCAGGAACTCTTCCGGCGGCAAATCGCTCGTCTTCGCCTTTATGGGAGGCTATCACGGCCGTACGCTGGCCGCCTCATCCATCACCTCGAGTTACCGGTACAGGGAGAAATACGGCCACTTCTCGGACAGGGCCTGTTTCATACCCTATCCCTATTGTTTCAGGTGCCCATACGACAAGAAGCGCGATTATTGCGACCTCTATTGCCTGAAACAGTTCGAGCGGCTCTTCGAATCCGAATATTATTCGGTCGTCAACAACAAGACTAATAAGTGCGAATTCGCCGCGTTCTATATTGAAGCGGTCCAGGGGACCGGCGGCTATATAATCCCGCCGACGGATTATTTTTCGGGCCTGAAGGAGATACTCGACAGGTATAAGATATTGCTGGTCGATGACGAGGTCCAGATGGGCTTCTTCAGGACCGGTAAATTCTGGGCGCTCGAGCACTTCAACGTGACGCCGGATATAGTGGTATTCGGGAAGGCGCTGACTAACGGCCTGAACCCGCTTTCAGGCATATGGGCCAAGGAAGAGCTGATCTCTCCGGCCGTCTTCCCAGCGGGGATGACGCACTCGACTTTTTCCTCTAATTCGCTCGGTACGGCAGTCGCCCTGGAAACGCTCAAGATAATAGACGAGGAGAACTTCGCCGTTTCCGTCCCAAAGAAAGGCGAGTACTTTGTATCCCGCCTTAAAAATTTGATGAAAAAGTACCCGCAGATAGGCGACGTATCCGGCCTTGGGCTCGCGTTAAGGGTCGAGATCTGCCATAAGGACGGATTTACGCCGGACAGGCAGCTCACCGACGCTATAATGAACATCGGCCTGAGCGGGAACCTGAAGACCGGCTCTAAGAAGAGGGGGCTTATCCTCGATGTGGGCGGTTATTACAAGAACGTTTTTACGATCGCGCCTTCTTTCTATATCAAGGAGAGCGAGATCGACTTGGCCGTTGACCTATTCGAGGAGGCGTTAAAGAAAGGCATTGCCGGTACGGATTCTTAATTTTGACGATAGTGTAACAGGGCAAAGACGACTCCTCGATACTTTCAACCCCTCTGTCACAGACCTGAAAAAGATCGGCCCCGAGTGCCGTCTTTGGGCGGGCAGCTCGGCCGCTAAAAAAATACGCGCCGCGCTCAAACCAGCCGAAAAAGGCCGTATAACCTTCCTCGGATCAGGGGACTTCCACCATGTCTCCAGCCTCCTTATCGGGCAATTTGAAGAACCCCTGAGCGTCATCGTATTCGACCACCACCCGGATTGGGACATTATGCCTCCCCGGCTGGGATGCGGCTCATGGGTAACCGATATCCTCAAGAGAAAGACTATAGAGAACGTGGTCTTGATGGGCGTCTCATCGCATGACATATCCGGCCCGTCGATCTGCACGGCGAACCTGGGGTCGCTGGGAGGCGACAGGTTGCGCATCTATCCTTATGAGCACGGGCCCACGAGGGTCTTATTCAGGCGCGTGCCCGACAACAGCTCTATAGAGGTAATGAGGGGATTCCCGATAAGCACGATCTACTGGCATGAGCTCAAGCGGGAAGATCCAGGCGGCCTCTTCCTGAAGGTATTGCAGGGGTTGAAGGTAAAGAATGTATACGTCAGTATCGATAAAGATTGCCTTAAGCCGGCCTATTCGCTGACCAACTGGGAGCCGGGGATGCTCGAATTACCCGGATTGCTGGCCTTATTGAGACTGATAAAAGAGAACTGCGATATCGCGGGAGTTGATATAACGGGCGATTATTCGGCCCCGGAGGCCAAGGGCAGGCTCAAGACGATCATCAGCCGAATGGACCATCCCCGGGATCACAGCGCGAAGGGGAAAAGCCCCTCAGAGATAAATTCGGTCAACCAGGAAACGAATATCAGGATCCTCGAACTGCTTCTTCATACGTGATATAATTATTTCAATTAGGGAAAGGACTATATGGACATCAGGGAAAGGCTCAAGAGGTGGTTTAAATTACGCTTCGCCGTTCTATACCCGTTCGCGGTGGTCTTTATTATCTTCGCGAATTGCGATGACAGGTCGTTGCGCTACGGCATCTGGTTCATCGCCGCCGGCGAGCTTATCCGGATGTGGGCGAACGGTTACGCGATAAAAACGGAGAAGCTTACGACCTCCGGCCCGTATGCCTTCGTGCGGCATCCCCTCTACCTGGGGACGCTGCTCCTCGTAACGGGCTTTGTCATATTCTTGAGGGTCTATTACGTAGGCGCGGCGCTCTTGGCCGTCATGGCTATCGTATATACGGGCACGATAAAAGAAGAAGAAGAGCTGCTGGGGAGGAAATTCAAGGAATACGCCGCCTATAAAAAGAGGGTCCCGGCGCTCTTCCCGACGCCCTTCCCTTACAGGGAAGGCGAGAAATGGGGTTTCAGCCTTGAGCGTTTTTTCCGCAGCCAGGAATACAAGCCGGTGCTGTGGATCGCGATCATTATCATAGCGTTCTACCTGAAGGCGAAGTTCCTGGTGGAGAATGAACCGGTCGATGCCGGAAAGATACGGCTGATGGTTATCGTCGTCCTCCTGGTGATGGCGGACATATCCGGCGAGATCGTAAAATGGTTTAACAGGCGGAAGAGATGAATTTGATGGCTTCAAAACACCGCGATGGGCCGCCGTTAAAAACTAATATCGTAAGAAATATATCCGAGATACCCGCCGGGGATTGGAACAAGGTCTTCCCTGATGTCCTTGAAAGCTATGATTTTTACAGGACCCTGGACGGATCCGGCCTAGAGCAGTTCACCTTTTATTATCTGATGGTCTATGACGGCGAGGCTCCTGTGGGGGCCGCTACCTGTTTTTTAATGAGATACCCGCTGGATACCAGCATCGTGGGGCCGCTTAAGCGTATGATAAATTCCGTAAAAAAGCGCATGCCGGGTATATTGAGTATCAAGACCCTTATTTGCGGAATGCCGATCGGGCTGGGTAGGATGGGGATAACCGGGGATACGGGTGCGGTCATGGACGCGATCCTCGGGGCCATGGAAGAGATAGCGGCGAAGAACGGCGCCGCGATACTGGCATTTAAGGATTTCGATAAGAGTTATTCGAACGCGCTGGATCCGCTCCGGGAACGCGGATTTTCAAGATTTGACAGCCTTCCCTTTGGCGAGCTCGATGTCCGCTTTAAGGATTTTGAGGAATATATGAAGAGCTTAAGCGGGGCTACCCGCTATGACCTGAAGAGGAAATTCAGGAAAGCAGATAACCTCGCCCCGGTCGAACTGGAGATCGCGGAGGAACTCGAAGAGGGTGTATTGCGGGATGTCTACAGGCTTTATCTCGATATGGTCGCGAAACACGATATGGGATTCGAGTTGCTGACCATTGATTTCTTCAGGAACGTATCCCTGAACATGCCGGGCCGCGTGAAATTTTTCCTGTGGAGGATAAAAGGGAAACTTGCCGCGTTCCAGTTCTGCCTGGTCTCGAAAGAAATAATGATCGATTATTATGTAGGTTTTGATTACTCCGTCGCGCGCGAATACCACCTTTATTTCGTGGGATTCCGGGATTCCCTGAATTGGTGCATAAGCCACGGCGTAAAGAAATACGAGATAGGCGCTACCGGCTATGAGCCGAAGAGAAGGCTCGATTTCGATTTCAGGCACGTTTATCTTTATATTAAGTTCCGGAACAGGATGCTGAGGCCGTTCTTCAACCTGATGTGCCAATTCCTGAAATTTGAGAACTTTGACCCGGACCTGAGGAAGGCGAAGGAGAAGAAGCCGTCATGAAGAGCCACCTGAACCTGAAGATATTCCTGCTGATCATATCGAACGATGTCGTAGATACCATAGCCCAGTTGGTGATGAAGAAAGGCTTGAACGACTCCTCATTATTGGTGTGGGCGGGGATACTTATTTACGTGCTGAATTTTTTTATCTGGATCGTCATCTTATACAAGGTCGACTTGAGCATAGCGATGCCGGTGGGAAGCTCCTCGTATATCCTCGTGCCGTTAGCGGCTATATTCTTTTTGCATGAGCATGTAGATCTAGTAAGATGGATCGGCATCGCCTGTATAGTGCTGGGGGTATATTTTGTGTCGCAGAGCAAGAAACCGGCGGAGAAAGGCCTGCAGCCATGATCAAGATAATATTGCTGGTATTATTGTCGGAGATCCTCGCGTCGGTCGGCCACCTCCTTTTTAAAAAGACCACCAATACGGTGGAAGCGTATGACCTCAAGAAGGTCGATGGCCACATCCGCTTTTTAGGCGATATATTCGCGAAGCCGTCGATATGGGCCGGGTTGGCTGTTATGGCCGCAAGCATTATCGTATGGCTGATGGCGCTTGCCGAGGGCGACCTAAGCCTGGTATATCCGCTCGGCAGTGTGCAATATATCCTGATCCTCTTCTCGGCGCACATATTCCTGAATGAAAAAATAGACAAGATGAAGCTCCTGGGCACGTTTTTGGTCGTGCTCGGCATAGTTTTCCTCACCATAAGTTAGGCTGATAATAACGGAGGCAATAAGGAGATGGTTAAGAGACGCGGAATAAAAAGCAAAAATAAAACTACAAGGGACTGGTTTAACCGTTGGTCCAACGAATACGACAATACGCTCGGCAAGATCAGTTTTCACCGCGAACTGCTGGATCTTATGGTGAAAAATTCTTCGGTCAGGGGCGGGGACAGGATACTGGATATCGGCTGCGGGACAGGGCTATTGAGCCTGAAGTTCCTGCAGAAGGCGGATTGCGGCGTGACCGGCATCGACCTGTCAAAAGAGATGATGGCAATTTTCGAGGATAAGATCAATAAACTGGGATTGGGCGGCAGGGTACGCCTGAAGGAGATGGACGCGGAGTCATTAGGTTTCGATGAGGGGACTTTCGACCTGGCCGTCTCTTCCGTCGTGCTTCACCATGTTAAGGATAAGCTGCCGGCTCTGAAAAAGATCTTCAAGGTCCTTAAGCCGGGCGGCCGCCTGATGATCGGTGAGGTCGATATGGATACGACCGGCAGCCATAGCGATGTTAAGAGGCTGAAGCGGATCGTAGACGTCCTGGTGCAGGAATGGGTTCCGGCCCTGAAAGACGTAGGTGTTAAGGCATTTGCCCGGATGTACGATAACGGAAAGAAGCACATATTGAACGACGGCGAATACTGCGTGGGCCTTGAGCAATGGGCAGGGCTTTGCAGGAAGGCCGGCTTTGGCCCGATTACCATAAAGAGAGTCCCGCGCCAGAGGGCGTTCGGGACGGTCATAGCGACGAAGCCGGTCCGTTAATGAGCGGCGGAGGGGAAAATTATTATAACCGTATGAAATCCGAAGAATCATCGAAAACCAAGCCCAGCCTGTACATAAAGACGTTCGGTTGCCAGATGAACTTCCGGGACTCGGAGGAGATAGCCGGCATATTCATGGAGAAGGGTTGGGCGCTTGCGGGTTCGCCCGAAGAGGCGGACGTAGCCATATTCAATACATGCTCGGTCCGAAAGCATGCCGAGGACCGCGCGATAAGCAATGTCGGCGAACTTAAGGCCCTGAAGAAGAAGAGGCCCGGTATGGTCATCGGCGTAGTCGGTTGCATGGCCAAGTCACAGGGCAAGAAGATAATAGAAACGCTGCCTATAGTCGATTTTCTCGCCGGGCCTGCCAATATCTACGACATTCCCGCGGCGGTCGAAAGCATTCTCGCAAACCGCAGGGAGACCGTCATCGCGACCGATAAGGAGGCCCGGCCGTATGTCGGCAATATCGCATACCATACGAAAGGCATATCCGCCCTCGTGACTATAACGGAGGGCTGCAATAATTTCTGTTCATACTGCATAGTGCCGTATGTGAGGGGAAGGGAAGTAAGCCGGTCGGCCGCGGATATAGTAGATGAGATAAAAGCGCTGGCGGATAAAGGATATAAGGAAGTTACTTTGCTGGGGCAAAATGTAAATTCGTATAATTCAGGGTTTCGGCGGGTGACTGCCGACGGAGCCCTTGGCCCTGTTGCCCGAAGCAACAGGGACGAGGTGCTCGGCAGGCAGGACCCGCAGGATTTTATTAGATTGTTGGAGCTTATTAATGAGATCGATGGCATCGAGCGCATCCGCTTCCTCACAAGCCACCCGAAGGACGCGGGCGAGGATTTATTCAAGGCGATGCGCGACCTGCCGAGAGTATGCGAGCATCTCCATTTGCCTTTGCAGTCCGGTTCTGATAAAATCTTAAAGTCGATGAACAGGGGCTATACCGCCGCCGATTACCTGAAGAAAGTCGAGATGCTCCGCAGGTATGTCCCGGATTGCGCGATAACTACCGATGTCATAGTGGGATATCCCGGGGAATCGGATGAAGATTTCATGATGACAAAAAAACTCATGGAGGACGCGGAGTTCAATTCCGCGTTCATATTCAAATATTCCCCGCGGCCGCCGGCAAAGGCAAGCGGGCTGGAGGATGACGTGCCGAAAAAAGTCAAGGAAGAGCGCAACCAGGACCTGCTGAAGCTGCGCGATAAGATGTCGGGCCTGAAGGATAAGGAGTTCGTAGGCGGGCAAACTGAAGTCCTCGTTGAAAAAGTGTGCAGAAAGGAAAAACATAAAGTGACAGGAAGGAACAGGCAGAACATAAAGGTCGCCCTGGCCGGGACGTCCGAACTGATAGGCAGATTAAAGACGGTCAGGATCAGCTCCGTCTTTGGGCATACGCTGGTCGGCGTTATGTTATTCATGGTCTTCTTTAGCGGGATATTTTTCAATTCCGCTAAGGCAGAAACAACAGGGACCATAGAAGGATATTTCGTGAGCGGCGACTACGAGAATACCGTGCGCGAAGGCGTAAAGGCCCTTGAGATGTCCAAGGAGAAAGACAAGATCTTCTACATGATGGGCACGAGCCTGAACAAATTGGGCCGGTACGACCTCGCCAGGAAGAATTTCAATTCATTGGTAGAGGCGTTCCCGAAGAGCAGCCTGGCCCCGCTCGCGCAGCTCGGCATAGCCGACAGTTATTACCTTGGCGGCGATTACAAGGGCGCCATGGCCGAATACGAAAATTACATCGGCAGATACCCCAGGTCGCAGGGCGCGGCCACTGCCTATTTCAGGATCGCCAAATGCGAACAAAAAGAAGGCAGATGGAGGGACGCGAGGAACCATTACCAGAAGGTGAGGTCGGATTTCCCGTCCAGCTTTGAGGCGCAGATGTCCGCGCAGGCCCTGCGTGAGGAGACCCTGTATTTTACCGTCCAAGTCGGCTCGTTCAGCAAGAAGGCGAACGCGCTCAAGCTCTGCGACGAACTTGTCAAGAAGGGTTACGATGCCTCGATAGTAAAATTGCAGGATGAGGAATCCAATAAAGTGAGGGTCGGAAAACTTAACACGAGGGAAGAAGCGGAAGATCTCGCGAAAAAACTCCGCGCCGAAGGGCTCCCGACAAAGGTCCTCCCGTAACATATGGCTGATAGACTGATATTCCTGGTAGGCCCGACCGCTATAGGCAAGACCGGCATATCCTTTGAACTCGCGAAGCTCATCGAATGCGAGATAGTATCCTGCGATTCGATGCAGGTCTACAAGGGAATGAACGTCGGCACCTCAAAGCCCGCGAAATGCCTCCTCAATTCGATACCGCATCACCTGATAGATATCGTCGAGCCGTCGGAGGAATTTTCCGTCGCCAGGTTCCGCGCCCTCGCCGTAAAAGCTATTGAAGAAATAACAGCAAGGCGCAAGACGCCGATATTGGTCGGCGGCAGCGGACTGTACGTCAAAGTGCTCATAGACGGCATATTCGAGGCGCCCCAGACTGACAGGGAATTGAGAGAGCGGCTGGAACAGGAGGCCGGGGAATTCGGGATAGGGGTTTTGTACCGCAGGCTTCAGGAAGCTGATAAAGAGGGCGCCGGAAAGATACACGCGAACGACCTGCGCAGGATAATAAGGGCGCTCGAGGTCTGCGAGAAGGCAAAGGCCCCGATATCGCAGTTAAGGAAAAATACGGCCGGTTTGGGCGATAAATATGAAGTCAGGGCCTTCGGCCTTAATATGGAACGCGCGGCCTTATATAGGAAGATAGACGAACGCGTAGAACTTATGTTCGCCGAAGGCCTGGTGAACGAGACGAGGGGCCTGCTCGAAGGGAAGTTGGGCCTTACCGCCTCGCAGGCGCTCGGGTATAAGGAAGTATTAGGTCATCTCAACGGGGAATACTGCCTGGAAGAGGCGAAAAGATTAGTGAAGAGGAACACGCGGCATTTCGCGAAACGCCAGCTCACGTGGTTCAGGCGCGACAAGAGGATAGAGTGGATAACGCTGGACGATAATTTTGATACAGGGGAGACGGCGCGGGAGATATGGAAAAAGCTCTCTTAGTCACGGTCGAATTTTTCGACAGGAAATACAAAAACACCTGGAAGCTTGACGACGTCAATTTCGAGCTCAGGGAGCTCGTCAGGTCCGCGGGCCTCCAAGTCGTCGACCTCGTCGAGTGTTTCAAAGAAGCCCCGATGGCCGGCCAATATATCGGCAAGGGAAAGGCCGAGGAGATCGGCCTCATCTGCAAGGATAAAGGCGCGGACGTCGTCATATTCGGCGACGACCTATCCTCGACCCAGCAGCAGAACCTTGAAGATATAATGAACGTGAAGGTCATCGACAGGACCCAGCTTATCCTCGACATATTCGCGCACAGGGCGCATTCTATCGAAGGAAAGGTGCAGGTAGAGCTGGCCCAACTGCAATACCTCCTGCCGCGCCTTAAAGGCAAAGGGATAATGCTCTCGCGCCTCGGCGGCGGTATCGGGACGAGGGGCCCGGGCGAACAGAAACTCGAGATGGACCGCCGTAAGATAAGGGAGCGGATCGTAAAGCTTAAGGATGAGCTTGAGAAGATCCACGCGCGCAGGGAGGGATTGAGGCGCAAACGGCACGAGAGCGACCTCTCGATAGTCTCGCTGATTGGCTATACTAACGCGGGCAAATCAACATTGCTAAATGCCCTTACCGATTCCGACGTCATAGCGCAGGACAGGCTCTTCTCGACTCTCGACCCTACCGCGCGCAGGTTCATATTACCGAACAACCAAAAAGTCGTATTCGTCGATACGGTCGGGTTCCTGCATGACCTGCCGCACCATCTTATAGAGGCGTTCAAGGCGACGCTAGAGGAGGTAGTGGAGGCCGATGTGCTCGTCCATGTCCTCGACGCGTCCAGCCCGATAGTCCGCGAACTGAGCCAGGCGGTTTATGAGGTCCTGGAAGAGCTGGGCATACATGATAAACCCGTCGTGACAGTCCTTAACAAGGTAGACAAGGTCCCGGATAAAAGCCTCGTGGAACGGCTCAGGAAGGATTTCGAGAATGCCATCCCGGTCTCGGCACTCCGCAAAGAGAACCTCGGGGAATTGGTCCAAAGGATATCGATGATCCTTTTCGCCTCGCTTCTATATGTCAAGGCCGCGATCCCCCAGTCCGAAGCCAAGCTGCTTAACCAGGTCTACAGGGAAGCGAGCATAATAAAGAGGGAATTCAAGGGAGACTATGTCTATCTTGAAGCCGACATGCCTGCCCGCCTAAAAAATTTACTTGACAAAAAAGGCTTTTGTGCTAAACTTTAGTTAGCACTCATCCCAAAAGAGTGCTAATCAGGAGTTTAATATGGTTGTAAGTGACGCAATTTCAAGGAGAAACAAAATCCTGGAGATAGTGGTGGATTCATACGTTTCCACCGCTATACCGGTCGGTTCTTTAGCCGTTTCCAAGAAGTTCAGGGAGCGCCTCAGCCCGGCTACGATAAGAAATATCATGGCCGAACTTGAGGAGGCCGGCTACATCACCCATCCGCATACTTCTGCCGGCAGGATGCCCACGGACAGGGGATACAGGTATTATGTCGACTCTATCATGGAGCCGAAACAGTTGACCTCTAACGAAAAGGAGTTCGTCGAAGGCGTATTGAGCCAGGAGGCGGACGAACTTGAGGACCTGATAAAGAGGGTCGCCAAGATCATATCGCAGCTTACCGGCCAGGCCTCGCTGGTAAGTTTCCCGTGCGCCAAGAGGAGGACATTCAAGAGGATCGAACTTATCCCGGCCACAAAGACAAAGATATACGCGCTTTTGTTTACCGCCCAGGGGATGGTGAAACATTCCATATTTGAAGTGCATGAAGCCATCGAAGAATCGGAACTTTCCAAAGTGTCCAGGTTCCTCAACGAAGAATTGGACGGCCTGCAATTGAACGAGATCGGTAGCCATATGTTAAGGAAAGTCCTCGGCGAGAGCGACCCGTTCCAGTATCTCTTCAAGGAAGCGTCCGAACTGCTGAACATGTCCCGTATACTTGACGAGAGCGAGGAGAGGTTCCTGCTTGAAGGGGCGCATCACATCATCGAGCAGCCCGAATTCAGGGAGGCCGAAAAGGTGATGGGGTTGCTCAAGGCCCTCGAGGGGGAAGAGGAGATCCTGGACATAATGGAGCAAGGCCTCAACGAAGATAAGGCGAGCATCCACATAGGCGCGGAAAATCTTTTCGAGGATATCAAGGATTGCAGTATCGTGATCTCAAATTACAAGGCAGGGAACCAGAACATAGGAAGCATCGGCGTGATAGGGCCTACCCGCATGGATTATTCAAGGGCTGTCCCCGCGGTCGAATACGTCAGTAGTTCCTTCAGCCGGCTTCTGGCGAGATTAAGCGAATAATAAGGAGCTTCATTTGGCGGAAGATAAGAAAGTCCATATACATGAAAGCGAACTGAACGCCCTGAGGGAAAAGGCGTCGAAGGCCGATGAGTGCCTCGATAAGATGCTGCGGATGCAGGCGGATTACGATAACCGCAGGAAGAGGCAGGATAAGGAGAAACTCGATTTCCTGAAGTTCGCGAACGAAGGGCTCATCACGGAACTCTTGAGGGTGATGGATGATTTCGAGCGCGCTATAGATTCGGCCAGGAACACGAACGACGCGAAGGTCCTGCTGCAAGGGATCGAGATGGTCAGGCGAGATTTCGAGGATATATTAAAGGACAGCGGATTGAATACTATAGATCCCAAGGGCCAGCCTTTCGATCCGGAGAAGCACGAGGCGATCGAGCATATAGAAGACGACACCCATCCGGCGAACACGGTGCTCGAGGTGATGAGAAAAGGATATGAGTTGAACGGCAAGGTATTGAGGCCGGCGTCGGTCAAGGTCTCAAATAATAAAGAAGAACAAAAACAAGAAGACAATAAGGAGGAGATATAAAATGGCAAGAG
>JBAZFB010000023.1 GCA_041653595.1 Candidatus Omnitrophota bacterium
CTGCCGTAACCGCCGGAGAGGCGTGTCCCGCCTATGACGACCGACGCGATGGCGTCCAATTCGAACATCACGCCCGAAGTCGGGACGCCGGAATTAAGACGCGCGGCCAGGACCATGCCCGAGACCGCGGCCAGGACGCCCATGATGAGAAAGACCAGGAACTTGACCAGTTTGACGTTTATGCCGGAGAGCCGGGAGGCCTCCTCATTGCCTCCGATGGCATATACATAACGGCCGAAC
Source organism: Candidatus Omnitrophota bacterium (assembly GCA_041653595.1). Lineage (NCBI taxonomy): Bacteria > Pseudomonadati > Candidatus Omnitrophota > Candidatus Omnitrophota bacterium. The sequence continues at coordinate 241 of JBAZFB010000023.1, forward strand.
CTCGTCTGGTTAAGCGTATAAGCGCCGAGGAACGCTATACCTAAAAACACCGCGACACCGGCGGGCATGCCGCGGAACCCTATCAGCCATACCAGGACTACTGCGGCAGCCGCAATAAACAGGACGCTCAGCACACCGATAAAATTGAAGGTAAGTATTTTTCTTTCGTATCCTGAGCTTTTTCTTTCTTTAACAAAGAAGAATACGATAAGGAGGGCTAAAAAACCGAAGACCGTAAGGGAGATGGACGGAGAAATATAACTTTCGCTTATGGCCGAGAAGCTGTCGTTAAGCCCTGATATCGCCTCGCCTTTTGAAAATACCAAAGCCAGTCCCCTGGCGATCGTCATCATGCCCAGGGTAATAATAAAAGAGGGTATCCTGAATTTCGTTACGAAGAAACCATTACATCCTCCGATCACCGCTCCTGCCAATAGGGTGAGGACGATCGCCGCCGCGGTCCCTTGCGGCTGCAGCAACGCCGCGATGATGCCGGTCAGGGCTACCACGGAACCGACCGAAAGGTCGATGCCGCCGGTGATAATGACCAGCGTCATGCCGACAGCAAGTATGCCGTTCACCGATACCTGGCGCAGGACATTAATAAGGTTCCTCTGGGTAAAGAACATGCCGTTCGTCAATATCGTCGTCAGGACTATCAAAACAACAAGGCCTATTAAATTGCCGTATTTCCCGATTATGACCCGGCCGAGGCCGCTTTTACCCTGGTTTTTCATTTGCCCCCCGTCGCGTAGAACATTATCTTCTCCTGTGTGGCTTCATTTTTTTGCAGTTCCTTGACCATCCGTCCTTCGTGCATGATCAGTATCCGGTCGCTCATGCTCAGGACCTCCGGGAGGTCGGACGAGACCATAACTATTCCTAACCCCTCTCCGGCAAGATTGTTCATCAATTGGTATATTTCGGCTTTCGCGGCGACATCGACGCCGCGCGTCGGCTCGTCCAGCAAAAGGACTTTGGGGCCGGTGGCGAGCCATTTGGCGATGACGACTTTCTGCTGGTTGCCGCCGCTCAACGTATTGACTACCGTCTCCGAACTGCGCGCCTTTACCCTCAATGCGCCTATATATTTGTTTATCAACTCATTTTCCCGGCGCCGCATTATTATCTGGTGCCAGCTTAATTTTTCCAGGCAGGAGAGCGTGATATTCTCCCCTACCTGCATGCCGAGCACAAGGCCGAATAACTTGCGGTCTTCAGTCACCAGCCCGAGGCCGTAATTTATCGCCTCATGCGGGCAACTTATTTTTGCGCGCTTCCCGTCAATATAGACTTCCCCTGAAGAATGGGCGGGAAATGCGCCGAATATGGAGGTGACCAATTCCGACCTCCCCGAGCCCATAAGGCCGGATATTCCGACTATTTCCCCTTTTCTTACTTTAAAACTGACATCTTTAACTACTTTTTCTCCCGCGAGAAAGGGGTGGTTCACGAATATTTCCTTCGCCTCAAGGATCACGTCGCTTATCCCGGCCGCCTTTTTAGGATACATATCTTCTATATCGCGGCCGACCATCAGGGAGACCATTTCCTGCCGGCTCAATTCCGCGGTGCGCCTGGAGGCGACGGTCTTCCCGTCGCGCATAACGGTCACGCTGTCGGTTATCGTAAAGATCTCGTCGAGTTTATGCGAGATATATATCATACTGACGCCGAGCGCGCGTAATGAGACTATCATCTTGAAAAGGCTCTCGACCTCCTGCTCGGTAAGAGCGCTGGTGGGTTCATCCAGGATCAGGATCTTCGCTTTATAAGAGAGGGCTTTGGCTATCTCGACCATCTGCTGCCTGCCGATGCTCAAGTTCTTTATTTGTTCTTGGGAGGATATGGGGATATTTAATGACTCCAACAGGCCTTTTGCCCGGCTGAAAAGTTTTTTACGGTCGATGATGTCTGTCTTTCCGACCGTAGGTTCGCGCGCTAAAAATATATTTTCCGCGACCGTAAGCTCGGGGATGAGGTTCAATTCCTGGTAGATGATGGCTATGCCGGCCTTTTGGGAATCCTTCGGGCCGTTGAAAATGCAGCGCTTGCCCTCTATGGAGATCTCGCCGTCGTAAGTGTTGGCGGGATACGCGCCGCTGAATATCTTCATGAGGGTAGATTTCCCCGCGCCGTTCTCGCCGACCAATCCCAGGACTTCGCCTTTTTTAAGCTGGAAAGAGACGCTGTCCAGGGCGCGGACGCCGGGAAAGTCTTTCGTGATGTTCCTTGTCTCTAAGATAACCGGGTTTTCCAATTTGATGACCTTAAAATTTCAGATCGGGCCAGCGGTCTTTCATCTCTTTGACGTTCTCTTTTGTGATGAGGCGGACCGGCGTGAATTTGACCGGCACTTTATATTTTCCGTTCTGGACCATCGCATCGGATTCGATCTCTGCCCCTTTGGCGATGCTGACGGCAACCTGAAAACTGATCAACCCCAACTGATAAGGCATCTTGTCGACATCGGCGCTGTTCGTGCCGTCAATTATCGCCTGGCAGCTGTCCTTGTCCGCGTCCGAGCCGACCGTGATTATCTTGCCTTTCAGGCCCTCGGCAAGGATGGCCTGGACCGCGCCCATTATCATGCCGCTGTTGTTGGCCGATATGCCCTGGATGTCGTTCTTGTAATTAGTCAGCGCATTCTCGGTGGTGGCCATCGCCAGGTCCCTCGACCACGATTTATGCGTCTGGTCCACGACTATCTTCATGCCGGGATAATTCTTCAGGATATCTTTATTGCCCGCGGTTATCTCCTTAGCAACGTCATTCCCGGACTCGCCCTCGAGGATGACGACGTTCCCCTTGCCGTTAAGTTTCTCCGCGAGATATTTGGCCTGCGTCTGCCCGACGAGGAAGCTGTTAGCGGTGACGTGGCAATTCACGTTGGCGTTGACCGGCAGCCTGTCCATCGAGATGACCGGAACGTTCTCTTTTCTCGCCTTCTCGACAAGGCTCCCGGCCGCGACCGTATTGACCGGGTGCAGGATCAGGACGTCGATGCCCTGCGCCAAGAGGTCTTCGACGTTGGCGACTTGGGCCATCTCGTCGTTATTTGCCGCGACCCAGTAGATCTCCGCGTTATATTTATCCTTATTATCCATCATCGCCTTCTTCATAAAAGAATATACCGCCTCTTTCATTGTGGCGACGCTCACGCCTACTTTGATCTTCCCCTTCTTGGCCTCGGCATAAGAGATATTTGCCGTCAAGGCCGATATCACCAGAAAAACCGCCGCGATCTTAAGGTATTTCATGCATCCTCCATTTAGAGTGCAAATTAACGGCATCTAGCGGACCACCTTGTATTTACCGCCTGCCGTTTTTTGTTTTGCCAGCCCGCATCTCATAAGCAGGTCCTTTATCCTGCGCCCGATCTGCCGCGAGACGAACCTGTGGTTCCTGATCAAATTGACGATACGGGACCCGGATAATTTCCGCCTCGTCTCAAGCGCGCGGCTGAAGATATCCAGCCATAAAGGCGAGTTTTCAAAAGTATACATCTTCCACGCGTAATCTGTCAGCCAAAAACTATCATCGATCACGCCGTCCTTCTTGGCTATCTCGTAAATCCTCGTGCCCGGAAAGATCATCAGTCCGTTCGCTATGCCGGCCGCGGAGGGTTGCGCCCGGTCCAAGAAACCTATTGTTTCGTTGATCGTCTCTTGCGTCTCCCCGACGCAGCCGGCGATAAGCAGGGCCAGGGTCTTTATGCCGAACGAGTTGGTAAGCTTAATGGCCTCTTCCTGCTCTTTGACGTTTATCGGCTTTCCCATGATCTTGAGCAAGCGCGGAGAAGCCGTCTCTATGCCGAAACAGACGCGATAGCAGCCCGCATCTTTCAGCGCCTGTAATACTTCGGCGTCGACGCAATCCGTGCGCGTAACGATGTCAAAGGCGATATTCAATTTCCTGTCCGCGATGCCGCGGCATAGCTCGACTGCCGCTTTTTTGTTCACCGAAAAACAGTCGTCATTGAAATGGAAATGCTTTATCCCGAAGGCCTTATTCAGGAGCTCCAGCTCCCCGAGCATGTTTCCCGGGGAACGGTGCCTCCATCTTTTCCACATCAGCCTGTTTGAGCAAAAATTGCAATCGCCCACGCATCCTCTCGAAAAGGTAACGGAGATACGCGGCTCTTTCGAGAGGTCTATGCCATTATAAACTCCCTCGCCATCGGGAGGGTAACGTTTCAGGTCGAGCAAATTCCATGCAGGCAGCGGGAGGGAATCCAGGTCCGCGATAACATCCGGCCGCGGGTTTATGATAACGCGGCCGTTTTCACGGTACGCTATCCCCCGGATCTCCGAATAGTCCTTTCCTTCGCATATCTCCCGCAGGACATGGTCCGCTTCGCCTATAGCCGCTATATCGATGAACGGATAATTTTCCAGCAGTTGTTTGGCCATCACGGTGGGGTGCGCCCCGCCGACGACCACCGTCACTTCCGGGATGATCTCTTTCGCTAACTTGGCGATCTTTAATGCCCTGGCCCTGGCATAAGTATGGCATGTGATGCCGATGACCCCGGGTCGATAGCCCTTGACAGCCTCTTCTACGCCCTTCCATCCTTCCAAGAATCCGTCGACGATCTTTACCGGGATATCATGCTTTTGCAATACGCCCGCGATATATAAAAGTCCTAAAGGCACGGAAGAATGCTCTCCCATCCCGCTTTCTGGAGGATTTATCAATAAAACTTTTTTCATAGATTTTTAGCCATCCAGTCCGGGCGGCGCCGTGAAAAACATGGCGGAGAGGCAGGGATACCCGGCTCTCCGCTCCCAATGCCATTATAATAAATAAGTTACGTTAATACAAGGTGCTTACTGTAGAGGAATCGTACAGGATTAATGCATACCTTTAGAACTCGAAATTGGTACAGTTTTCAAGCGGGGCACGCCAATTCATCTCTAAGAATATAGCAAGCCCCTGCGAATATCATCAAATCAATGTAAATCGAGATGAAGCTATCAAGGGATACTATAGCGCTATACTGAAAAGAGCAGTGAGAATAATTCGAAGCAAATAGTAAAAGGTACGTAGAGAGGAAGACTTTGACAATTCCCATGGCAATTAAAACTATACTATTTTTGAAATTCTTAAATAGATATTTAATTCCGTCAATAACTGCGTCCGCCCCTCTGTTCTTAACAAATACGAATGGAATTATATAAATGCTAAAAATAGTCAATATTAATACAGACAAACTTATTGCAAAATTAAAAGGCGCTGTTTCTATAATCTCTTTAACGGCCATACCCTTCATACCAGAAAACATTAAGTTTGCGAACGTTACAAAGATAGCGACGAGCACCAAGGAGAAGATTCCCGAAACAATAATCGCGCCGAGATATCGGAAGAAAGAAGATTTTATTCCTTCGATCCATGATTTTAGCGTTACTCTCTCACCTGCGGTAACCTTAGAGATAGCTCCCATAACACCACACTGAGTCATTAAAGTTATTAACTCAAGGCCTAGCAATAACATCAACATTGGTAGAGAAAATTTAATGGCTCGATTGATGGCTAAAAATATGACCGAAGAGAGGACTAACAAATAATAAAATACAACGAAAACAAAGACCCTGTTTACTGCACTAATGCTCTTTTTAATTATCATTAGACTGCCCAGTCATTTTTGTGCCATTGATCTTATGCTAATGATACAGTTTTCAAGTGAGACACACCATTATTATTATCGGCTTTCCTTCGATTTATTTACCAAATCATTCTCCAACATATGAATTGCATACAGCCATATAAAACACTAGCAATAATCCTTGAGATATGATTATTCCTATGTAAGCTAAAAATAACCATATTTTTGCGACTCGTCGTCCGCTTATTAGCGCTGGAATTCCTATTAGCAGCGACATGAATGGAAAAACTAGAAGACTAAATAAAGGAAAGACCTGAAAACGAAATAGCAATAAACCTGATAAGCTCATTATAAAAGAAAGCGAAAACGACGCTTTTAATAAGCTATCCAATTTGGAATTATAAGAATTGTTTGTTTTATTATTAATATTAATGCATAAATAAAATAAGATGGCACAAGTTATTATTAAAATTATATCGCAAACTATTATTATAATTAAAAAATAACGAAGCGCTAGATTGATAAATAATACTGGTAAAATAAATAACGTCAAACCCGCCAAAAATCTCTGTAGCCAAAAATCATATTGCGACTTAGGATAAATTGCCAAGAAAGCTAATATTATTGAAGCCAATAATAACCAAAAACTTTGACTAAGATTAAGCCCTTCCCATCCCCCTATGCCTTCCCACCCCCATATGCGTGGAAATCCCAGCAAAGGGAATACAGTTAAAACAATAACGCCTATTAACGCCAAGTATGCAAAGAGCGTTAAATTCCATTTAATTTTCTTCATAGTATTCTGTCCGATTTTCTGCATCGACCTCATCGTTCTCCTCCTGCCTCTTGCTTAAGACATATCCGTTACTCTGGTACAGCTTTCAAGCGAGGCAGGCCAACTAAGCGCTATTTGACATCTTACCTATATAATAAATTATCCAAAAAGCAATGGCGAGGATAATCCAAAAAATAATAAGTGGCCATAAGCTTCGGCTTGATTCTTTTCTTGAAGATATTTTCTTCTTTGCCTTCACAAGAAAAACTCCCAAGTTACCGACAAAAATTGAAAGTAGGGTTATCAATATGATTAGATCGATAAAGGATGCTACGACATCATATTCCAAGAAACTCATAATAATAAAATTAAGTCCCCAACTCACAAAGAGAATAAAGATATAGGAAATAGTTATGGCAAAAGAAAATGCTTTATGATATTCCTGCGGAACATATCGTTTCCTGTAAATTATAGTAATTAGATAGGAAAAGAGGATACCGATGACAAAAGCAATAAGCTGATTCCATTGCACTAGAGGAGCTTTTCCGGCTTCGTAAAGCATTTGATAATTCCCTTCTTTTAGCTTAATTATACCACCCTATTGACTTATTTCAATTGTACAGAAAGTATACGGTTCCGTACATTATCAGGCGCTATTAACGGCAAAAGGGAACTAGCGCCGTAATACAAAAACAAACGCAACCTTCAAAACTTCAAAAGGTTGCGTCCTAAGTGCTATTTTCCCAATACGATATAAAACAATATGGCGGAGAGGCAGGGATTTGAACCCTGGAGGCCCTTACGGACCTACACGCCTTCCAAGCGTGCTGATTCAACCGCTCTCACACCTCTCCGTGAAGCAATATATTACATTATTCCCGACGGGAAATCAAGAGGGACCGCTTTTATTTGCTAGCCGCCAAAATGCACCTTTTTAAAGTATAATGACACGCTCACAAGGCCGATAAGCACAGGCACCTCTACCAAAGGACCGATAACAGCCGCAAACGCAGCCCCTGAATTTATACCAAAAACAGCTACCGCCACCGCGATCGCCAGCTCAAAATTATTACTTGCCGCGGTAAAAGAAAGCGTGGCGCTCTTTGCGTAGCTTGCCCGGGCCTTTTTACTCATATAGAATGAAAGTAAAAACATGACCACAAAATAAATTAAAAGCGGCAAGGCGATCCTGGCTACGTCCAGGGGGATCCTGACAATGTACTCCCCCTTCATCGAGAACATGACCATTATAGTAAATAACAGCGCGATCAGGGTCAAAGGGCTGATCCTGGGGATAAACTTCTCATGATGCCAGGCTTTGCCTTTTGTCCTGATCACGACAAACCTGGTCAGCATCCCGGCGATAAAAGGGATGCCCAGATAAATAAAGACGCTATACGCGATCTGCCCTATGGAAATAGGGGTAACCACTCCTTTTAACCCGAACCAAACAGGCGCGATCGTGATAAAAAACCAGGCGTAGGCAGAATAAAATATAACCTGGAAAAATGAGTTGAACGCGACCAACCCCGCGCAGTATTCCGTATCGCCCTTCGCGAGCTCATTCCAGACGATCACCATCGCGATACAGCGGGCTAAACCGATCAGGATCAGGCCTACCATATTATTCCGGATAGTTCCTTAAGAATACGACGGCCAGGAGAAACATTAAAACCGGGCCGATGATCCAATTCTGGATAAGGGACAGGATAAGCACTTTCTTATCCCGCAGCACATCGGCTAATTCTTCATACTTGACCTTAGCCAGCGGCGGATACATCATGAGGATAAGGCCGATAGCGATCGGTATATTGGTCGTCCCTACCTGGAACTTATTCCAAAAACCGACGATACCCGGAAAGAAATATCCGGCGCCGACCCCTATGGCCATGGCCATGAAGATCCACAGGGTCAAGAACCTGTCCAAAAATGACAACCTTTTTGTAACGCTCTCTGACATTATCGCCATCCTTTTTATTAATTATACCATAAGAAAAATGCCGGGGGGATATGCGCATATTCCCCCGGCATATCATGCGTTAGCAGCAGCCGCAAAAATCGCGGCATGCTTTTGCCAGGGCCTTCAGTGACCCCGCTTTAGCGGGATCCTTGGGCTTCACATCGACCTGGATGCCTTCCTTGGTCTCCGTGACCTTGCATTCAAGCTGGCTGCAAAGGTTTTCCATGTCCATTCCGCAGCAGTTTTTCATCTTTTCCACCTCCTCTCGCGCTTATTTGTTCGATGCGCTTCGAACATTAAACCCAAAAAAATTATTTCAGCAATTCCTTGATAAGTTTGACCGTTTCCTTGTTGACGCTGCACTTGAAGGTCCGCCCCTCCTTCTCGCAATTGATAAGGCCGGCCTTGTGCAGCTGTTTGAAATGATGGGATATTGTCGAACGCGAAAGGCTCATGCAGCCGCACGCTTTCGTGAACGCCTTTTTTATGCTTCCTTCCACAGGGCAGCATTCGTTATGGATCAGCAGGAAGATCTTCAGCCGCTGGTTATTCGACAACGCTTTGAATATTTTTGAATAATCTGATAGTTTCATAGTGATAGAACTATATCACACTTCCCCGATTTGTCAAGATATTATTATGGAAGATATGCGACTTCCCGTCTATCGGAATATTATCACTCCGCTATCCTGGAAAAAGACTCCGAGCGCGTAAGGTCATTCCCGAAAGTGGCCCTTGACCCCACGGCCTTCACGGACTGCAGGCCGTCCATGACAGGATAAACCAGCTCATCCAGATAGAGCTTTACCAGCGGAAGGTCCATTTTCTGCGAAGGCTTGCGGTCAGCCAATGCCCGCATCCGTTCAAGGTTATTCTTATCCTCGTCGAGCATATTCCGCTTCAGCGCGATATCTTCTTTCAGGTTGTCCGATTCGTCTTGCTTCGCAGCCGTATCAGCCCCTTGCGCTTTAAGGCCTTCTATCTCCTTTTCAAGCGCCTGAAGGATCGCTGTCGATTTTTCCAGGTCCGCCTCGCCCTTGGCTATATCGGATGCTAAAGTATCGGATTTGGCCTTTGCCATTTCCTTGTATTTCTCGGCTTGCTTATCCGCGATCACCATCCACCCGTAGAGCCATTCGCATATGCTCTTGGCCCTCAGCATCAAGACATCGGCCTTAAGAAAATATACTGAATTGCACTCTCCGGTAAGGCCCTGATTAACGGCCTTGAAATCCTCGTTCTCCAGGAGAGACTTTAAGCCGCCCTTCGACGTGTCTATCGACACTTTTATGGGTTTGCGCCCCAACGATACAAGCAGATAATCCCCCATATAGCAGTATGACGGCTGCAGGTCCGTTCCGAACGGCAGATTGATATATTTTAGGTCGACGCCTTTATATCCTTCCGATTGAAGGGAGATTTCGCCGTCTTTCAACAGGGAATCCAGGGCTTTTTCGATGGTCGCCTTGTTTTTCACTTTGAAACAAGCGACAAATTCCATCATGGGAAGCAGGCCTTCCACGTTGATGTCCATAAGTATAAAAGCGGCTTCATCGCCCAGCGCGGGGATCAAATCATTATCAAGGCTCATCCCGATCTTAGCTTCCAATCCGGAGACAAGGCCCTTTAGCGGAAATGCCTTATCGGGTTGGCCGGCCTGGGCGGACTGCCGCTCCATTTCGGAGCTGATGTATTCCCAATACGACTTAAAGTCGAAAGTTCCCCATTGGTAACTGATGGCATTTTCCGGCGCAAACTTGACGGTCCCGTCCTTCCGGGGCGCGAGGGAATATAATTTTGCATAAAGGGGGATCATCTTCGCTCTATCGTAAAAGAATACGGTCTCTAATTTATTATTCCCCGCGAAATAGGCATAACCCATCGTCTTGAAACCCGAGTACAGCCCGAGCATCTTGCTGATCTGCTCGTTTGCCGCGGCGGGTTGTTTGATATTGGAAACAAGCGATCCGATATTGCCATAGACAGCGACGCTCGCGTTCTTTGAAAGCTTCAGCATGGTAGAGATGTAGTCTTTGTCCTGGGAAAGGGAAGGCCTGTCCTTGCTGATGACATCGATACAGGAAGCAGCGGCCTTCTTCCCGGCGCCGATTATCAACAGGTCCTTTATCTTCGTATAAGCAAGATCGGTATTATCGTTGATCTTGACGATCGTGATCTTCCTGCCCTTATAGGTCTCCTCGGATACGGCAACCTTTTTTCCCGATCTGTTTATGAGTTTTGACACGAATTCGATAAAATCGGCCTCCGGCCTGGTCCTCGTCACTAAGACAGCGTTTGACGCGGCGTCCTGTATCGCCCCGGGGCCTATCTCCTTGATATTGCCCGGATACACCGCGAGCGCCATCTCTTTTCCGAAGAATTCATTTATCACCTGTCCGCCGAAGGCGCTTGAGAGCCATTTCCTCGCGTCCTGATATTCCTCCATGTCCTTCTTGCTCGCGCCGCTTTTTTCCATCAACTTCCCTATGTCGATCTTTTTGATGTTCTTCCAAAGCCGCGTGCCCTTGAACTCATTGATCTGCTTTTCCGCATCCGTGATCCGGATATACGCTATTGCGCCGGAAGGAAGGACGTTATCTACGGGAAGTTTGGCCGCCGTTGATTGGTAAATTATTACGGCCGCTAAAACCAAAGCCAAGACAGAGGCAATAATTACCGGCTTTTTCATCTTATCTCCTTTTATTTAAAGCGATGTTAAATGAGGACGGCTTTCTAACTCTCCGTATCCTAATATATTACGATATTACCATAGAGAAGTCAATGAGTCGGGAACCGTTTAGGCGGGGATACCGGAGAGGAGTCTATTTATTGCTCTCATTTTTCCTTTTTGCGATACCGAATAACCCAAGTAAACCGGAGCCAAGCAATAACATGCTTGCCGGTTCCGGAATTGGCGCCCATGGAGTATCACCTGCATAACAATCGTCAAAATACGCAGTGCCGCTGCCGTTTCCCCATGTCTCCAAAAGAACTGCATACCTTATAGAAGTCGTACCTGCCGGAGCAACTGTCTCCCACCACCAAGCGCCCCACTCGCTTCCGTATGCCTCAGACACCGATCCCTTAACCGGAGAGCCTATGGTAACGTCAGGCGCGCTTTCAAACGCTATTTCCAGGGTCGCCAGCGAATGGTTGCCTCCCAAAGGCGCCGGCATATTCAGGGGCTGACGGACATATAATCTGTTTCCGGCCGTAAAAGGTATCCTCTGGCCCCAGCCGCCCCACGCGCCGGCAGTACCCGCAAACTCTGCCTTTGCGGAATAGGATCCGCTCCACTTGATACCGGATTCCTTTGCCCCGATCACGCTTGGGTCATTGAACATACTCCACCAATCTGCGGGAACCTCTGCGCCGCCTGCGCCCCATGGGCCCCACATCTCAAAATCGGGATTGACCAGCAAATTGGCGGCGTGCGCCGGAGATGCCAGGGGAAAGATCAACCCAATAATTAATACGAGGAAGTATGTCTTTTTCATTTTCGTTAATCTCGGTAATTTGCCCACAAGGGCATTATTGAGGAAAAAAAAGAGAGAAACCAATACTAACCCGAGTTACGTCTTAGATTATAGAGCTAATTTTACCATGTAAGCGGACTTTAGCAAGGAAATTAAATTGTTTTTTATGGGTAAATTTTTAAGCGGTTTACACTGCAAGTACCGAGCACAATATCCCGTTTATTTGATAGGACCAGATCTATCGAATGGATAGATAATCTTATACGCTTTGCCTCTTAGGGATTTTCTCGGAATAAGACCGAAATACCTGCTGTCTTTGCTGTTGGCACTATTATCGCCAAGGACAAAGTAGCTATCCGAAGGTATCTTTACTGGCTGACCAACTTTAGCGTAGTCGCCTCTATTATAGTAATAGATTCTTTTGAATGCTTCGGGCTCTGTTATGGCGATACCATTCATTATCACTTTCCCGTCTTTTATTTCAATTGTTTCGCCAGGTAAGCCTGCGATTCGTTTGACAAAGTTAATTTTGGGATCAAAGGGAGAGGTAAAAATAACCACATCTCCCCTTTTCGGCTCCGTTTTCTTGTATATGCCCTTATCTGCAAATATCCTATCCCCTACCATTAAAGCCGGTGTCATTGTGCCTGATGGGATTTTATATGCTTCCATTACGTTCGACTTAATATATCGAGCAAGCGGCCAGGCAATTATATCGGACGGGTTGAATATAAACATGATAAAAAGGATACCGAGAATAATTAAAACTCTTTTCCCGGCCGTTATGCTTCTGATGAGATTATTTTTGACATTATATGCCTTTGCGCATCTATAGGCATCAATGATAACAAATATGCCATAAGCAAATAAAATGATAAACGCGCAGCCCAGTAGATAAATATTGATCCTACTGTTGGGATTTACCGCATAATATAAGAAGCCCGGGATTACTATAATGAAGGGTATGCAAAAAAATAGGATCCCTCTTATTATTCTTCCTGCATATATCTGCCCTAATCCCCCAAAAATAAAGGACAACATTACCGCAATTAAGGGTTCTTTTGGTTTAAGATCGCTCATTCTTTCCTCAGGAAGAAGATCCTGCTGCATTAAACGCCTGTTTATCTCCGGCCGCCACAATGAACAATAAGACAATATATATAACTACGCCGGATAATATATTGACCACCTTTAAAACTATATTCTCGGGCAGCAGAAGAACATTGAAAAGTATTTCTATGCATAAAGCCGAATAGATGAGTTTAATGGCTGGTCGCCTCATCTGGAGAAGGCGCGCCGATGCGAAAACAAAAAATCCCGAGACGAGGATCCCTATCAACCCGAGAAAAAGGCAACTGTTACGCAAATAAGGCGTATTCCAAAGTTGAGTCATCATTCTAAGGAACTCACTGTTCTGTTGTCCGGCCGGCATCTGTCTTTGCGCCTCCATAAGCAACTTCGGCATAAAGATAGGCATAAGCATAGTCAGCACGGCACCCAGGGTCCCGAGGCTTCCCCAAATAATTCCAATGACTCCTACGGCCGTCGCCCAAGCCGGTCTTTTCATCGCTTATCTCCTACTATTTACGCTTTAGTGAACACGTTCTAGCAAACAAACTGGCGGAGAGTGGAGGATGATAATGCCTCCGCTCCCAATGCCATTATAATAAATAAGTTACGTTAATGCAAGTTGGTTACTATACAGGAATCGTACAGGTTTTATAGACGTTTCTTTGGTACTTGGGCACGTTTTGGCATAAAAATATTCACTGTCTACAAAATATTATCGATTGTAATTCACCTTCCCATATTTTTTCATCACGAAAGATCTTGGCTAAGGGATCAGCGTGATATGTTATTGCCTTATATTCAACTCTTAATTTCTTTCCCTTAAACTCGGTGTCCGGATATGCCTCATCAAGGTTCATCACATAATCATAACTATTGCCAGGGGCAATTGTTATTTTTTCAATGTGGACAGGACGATCGGGAGCTAGAGGAGCAGAAAATTCTCCCTGGTTTATTCCCACCCGAATACTGCACGAATGGATGTAATTGCGGGGCACAATCGGTGATTTCCTGTTTCCATCCACTATTATGCCGATTACACCTAGCCATTCTTGTAAATGGTTAGGGTTCTTTCCTTCAATCTTGCCTGGTGCTTCCATAAAAATATTTATATTTTTATCATCGTAATTCTTTATTACTATCTCGATAGATTTGTCTGTTTTAAACTTTGCTTGCAATTCTAAACCGTTGATTATTAAAGGGAGATTCTTACCATAACGAGATTTGTTTTCTTGCCAGAATTTTTCCCAAGCCTTATTACCCGGTACTCTAGCCTCCTTTGATTTATACCATAAATTATTATTATCAATTCCACCAACAAATAAAATACCAAAATTCTTGTTAAGAACGTACATGATATTATAATTAACACTATGATCGGGATGATTTAGCGCTTTTATCATTTTCTCAATCTGATCAGAACCGAAAGGAACTTTATATACCGAGAGACGTCTCAACACTTCGGAACATACTGAATTAGCGTTTCCATTTATACAACCTTTTTTAATCCAATCTTCATATTCGGGGATATCTTTACTGAGACCTTCGATTAAATAATCAATATATTTATACTCACCTAACATGACCAAACTGCCAAATATATAATAACGAATGAATGAGTCATATCTGTATGTAGTATTATTCTTATTCTTTTCGAGGAATTCTTTCAAATATTTAATAGTTTCTTTATTTCCTAATACGCCGATTGCCTCATAATCATATTGTTCATCATTATATTTTTCTACTCCGCTCAAGTAATATTCTAATTTCTTCAATTTATCTTTTATGAGAGGAGTGCCTTCAATTTGTGCATATTCATTCATAATAAATTCTTGGTTATCAGCAAAAACTATTATTGGGCTTACCACTAGTATTAAAATAAAAATAATAAGTCTGATCATCCCGCTCCCTCCGTTATGTATTTTCATGCATATTCGTAACTTATAATAGTTCATGTCGTTGGCGCCAGATGGGCACAACAATCCTATTGATTTCTTGGAATTATTATAACTCTATGTAAGATAAGAAGCAAAGGAGGATTAAAAGGACTGGCGGAGAGTGGAGGAGCAGTACATCTCCGCTTACAATGCCATTATAATAAATAACTTACGCCGATACAAGGTGCTCACTGTACAGGAATCGTACAGGTTTTAAGGTGTTTCTACTTAACTAAAACGTTCATATCCTTCAGTACTTTTATAACTTTTTCGGGTGATGATGACCATATGCTTATCGAGCCTGGCAAATCACGTCTTCGGTGGGAATATATTATTCCTTTCGAAAACCAATAGCGTTTTAGTGTTGCGCTCTCTAAATCATAATAATTTATTACGAGCTTACTTAGCCCATATGAAATAACAATAAACCGATCATAAAGCGCATGACGAACAAATGGGAATGTAAGATTAACAATATAATTGAATCTCGCTCCGCATTGTTCTTGAAATAGTGGTTTTTGGTTCTTTTCGATTGGGGCTTTTATTTTGCTACCGACATAAAAATATGCGAATACGATTAAAGCTACCCCCGGAATAGCCATTGGAATAACTTCGTCGTAAGTAATAATAAAACTGGGGCTATAGATAAGGCTGTGTTCCTTTAGATCTGTAATGGGGACGTCGACTACCGGCATAAAAGCGCCCAATAGAAAAAAGAGAATAAGAAGGACTAATACTATTAAAACTATGCTATTAAGAAAATACGTTATAGTTTTATTCTTTATTACCTTTTCTTTGAGAATTAGTATGGCTATTATTATAATGAATGCGGCAATAAGCACAATGGGAGGATACTCAAGCAATATTTTCTGATGTAACATGGTGGGAACTACGTTCATGTCTTTAAAAATACTACCAAATTTATTGCGGCAGAACAGCATGAGAAGAGGCAAGATAACACAACCTAATATGTCAAGTACGAGAATGTTTCGACTGTCGGTTTTTGTTTGTTTTAACTCCGCTTCAGCTTCATCCATTAGGCCTCTCCTGCTCTTCTACTTTATTTTGGCACGTTTTGGGGATATCAATTATTCTGTTCCTGCTATCCAAGCTTATGTCTTTTGATGCTAAATAAAATTAGGGCGCATATTATTAAAGCATCTATTAACATTACAATTTTTCTAATAACTGGCGTCTCTAGCGCAGTTATTCCAAATTGAAAAGGCAAAGTTAAAAGCAAGACGACTGCAAAGAAATAAATAAGAACTAACGACCAAATAATAACAAATGACCCTATAAAAAATTCGAATCCATTTGCTTTTCTTTTAGATATAACTGTAAGCCATACCATAATTATCATAAAAGGTGTCAATGAAGTAACAAAATTTCCTTCATTCATTCCATATATTCCTAATATATCTTTAAGAACGGAGGGTAAGCATAGATTTCCATTGCTCACCATGCCAGAATAAGTATTCAAGAGGTTATCGCCGATACATCCCAACAGGCCAAGTAGTATCAGGCTCAATATACATATTATATTCATCGTGTTTTTCATGCAATTAACTCCTTTGTGATTGCCATTTATGCTATCTATTATAACTCAATGGAGCATACGTCAAGGAGAACAAGGAAATGCCAACCATTAAAAATAGTATTAAATTCAATGCGATATGCACTAAATTAAATCGTTTAGCATTCTCTCTTTTCATGCCAGATTGGACCAAATATATAGCCAACATCCACATAATGGGAAGAACGATAAATACCAAAGAAGAAGTGAGCCGATAAAGCATCCTCCACAGTTTTGCTGCTAACGGCCTATATTCCAAAAGATACCAATGATAACGCGAGCCCCATTGCTTCATCCACACAGGATCCAATGCAAAATACATACCCAGCAACAGAATGATCGAGAGGGAGAATATAACTAGCAATACTAAATAACTCCCAAAATCACCTCTTTTCATGCTTGTCTCCTTGTTTTTAATTATACCACCAAAATATCACTAAATAGACTTTTTTCAACTATACATTTGGTATACATTTTCGTACATTATTAGGCGCTATTACAAGAAAATGGGATCAAATACACCCATACAAAAACAAACGCAACCTCCCGAAGTTAAAAAGGTTGCGTTATAAGTGCTTAATTTTTATGGATATTGAGGGCGGCGCCGTACTCGCTGCTCGGCTTGTCGCCTCGCTGCGCTCGTTACGGCATCCGCCATCCTTTCCGTTGCCCGGAAAGGATGGCGGACGCAGTCGCAACCAATTCGAACCGCGTCCGAAATTACAGTCAATATCGTAATCCAACCCTTACTGCGGGTTCCATTATATCAAAAGTTAGCCCAAAAAGTAACCGAATTACACCTTCTGGGAATGTCTTATGTCCAAATAGCGAAAGCCTTGAAAATACACAAAAAAACAGCCAGCAAGGCCTGCAGGCCAAACTTCCCGAAAGAAGGTGCCTTATGAGCCGGCCTTTCAGCATTCGCGGTCTTATGCATCCTCAGGAAAGATCCATCTGGACGCAAGTCAGGATCATACATGAGACGGACAAGGCAATACTGGTAGACAATGGCAGAAAACTCTGGATACCGAAGTCCCAGATAGGCGGGATAAGATTAAAGGGCAATACTTTTGAGATTTATGTCAAAGAGAGCGTTGTGGGCTAAGAGCGGGAACCTTCTTTTTCATATTGCTCCATCTCTTTAAAAGCTTCGCCTATGGTCCAACTATGGATATGGAAACGTTTGGCACGGCCCTGCTTGTATTCTTTAGGGACAGGTCTGGGATTGCCGTCAAAACCGTCCCTCTCCAGTCCCAGGATAAACAATCCTCCCCATCTTTTTGAGGCCCCTTGCAAGCGGGCCGGTTAACAAATAAATAAACGACCGTTTGTTTGCAATGGTATAATAGCGGCGATAACAAAAAGGGGGTTATATGGCAGATAGCTTTGACAGTCTAATAGAGAGAGCCAAAAGAGAAGCTAACGGCGATTTTCTATCCTCGACCGATATACAGCTTCGGGGAATGAAACTGATGACCGAGAGCATAGATAGGTTTAATACTGAAAGCGGAAAATTAAGCGGTAATATGATTAAGATATACTGGCTTCAAGTAGCATTGATAGTTATTCAGATTGCGATAGTGTTAGGGCAGATATTTAAGTGGTGGTAGATATAGCAACCCGAAATCTCAAGGCTTATTTATTTTTGGAGCACCCTTATCGCCAAAATGGTAAAGCGTGCTACTTAAATTGTTTCTTAACTTTGGGTCTTGTTAAGAAGATAATGACGAAAGCAAGATAAACAAGGTTTCCCAAGAAAGACCCTAAGCGTCCTGCCATTATGTCTGGTTGTCCCATAGTAATTAAAACAGCTAAACCCCATAGACAACTTATCAAAGCAAAAGTAACGAAAACAGCAATACGAGCCTTATTTTTAAGGTTAATTATCCCTATGGCTAAAGATATAAATAGTGCAGTGACACCATAAGCAAAAAAGCCTATCGACGGCACATATCGCAACATAGAAATCCCACTGATTATAAGCCATACAGCGAAGATGGTAACTCCAATAGACCTATTTTTATTCGGAGCAAATTTCGATATTAAAAGAAACAAAATTCCAATCAAAATCGCAATGGGTAAAAAAATTATAAGTGAATTCATTCTCGC
>JBAZFB010000024.1 GCA_041653595.1 Candidatus Omnitrophota bacterium
TGCCCTTCTTCTTCTCTTTCAGGTGACGGTATTCTTTGACGGCCCCGGAATTAAGCAGTTTCCCGATGGCGAACGCGGCGCCGAATACGCAGATAGGCGAAAGAACCCACCAGGCGAGGATATCGGTATATTTCTCGACAGACATAGTCTCGTAATATATGCCTGCCGCCGCGATGGAAGAGACAATGGCGTAGGTAGTGGGAATGGATACCTTGAATATGCTGGATATAAAATCGTAAGCGGCCGCGACGGCCATGACGACGAAGACGATATAGAAATAGGATTTGAATGTCCGGATGGGGACTATGCCTTCGCTCAGGGTCTTCAAGACGGGAAGGCCGGATATTATCGCGCCGAGGATGACGAAGATCGCGATCAATATCAGCGCTTCCTTCTTCGTGCGCACGCCGGTCCTGTAGGCCGCCTCCATCTCGGCGGCTGCGTTGTTCGCCCCGACGTTCATCGCGAGGAAGACCGCGATAAGGATTATAAAGAAGGTCATGGGAGTAATTATACCAGATTGGAAAATATTTTGGTAGCGGGAACGGTCAGACCGGGATCATCAGTTCCAGGCATTCCCCTTTATGATCGTGTGCCTGATCCTTAAATCCTGGTCGAATATCACGATATCGGCGTCTTTCCCGGGCTCGAGAGAACCCTTCCTGCCGTCGATACCGAGGATGCGCGCCGGATTAAGGCTCGCCATACAGACAGCCTCGGGAAGGCTTACGCCGGCGAACTTCATTATATTCCTGACCGCGTCGTTGAGGCCTATGACGCTTCCGGCCAACTTACCGTTATCGAGCCGCGCTTCTTTGCCCTTTACGCGCACCTTCAGGCCGCCAAGCATGAAGGTTTTTCCGCCGCTCCCTATCCCGTCGGAAATAAGGACGAGTTTACCGGTCCCCTTGGCCTCGACCGCTAATTTTACAGCGGAGGGATCGACGTGGATGCCGTCGGCTATGATGTCCGCGGTAATATTATCGATAGTAAGCGCCGCGCCTATGAGACCGGGCTCCCGGTGGTGTAAAACGGGCATAGCATTAAAAATATGGGTGACATGCGTGGCGCCTTTCTCGGCGGCGGCCTCGACTTCCTTATAGCCGGCGGTCGAGTGGCCGATAAACGGTTTGATGCCGCGGGCCGTCAACGCCTTCAGCAGTCGCATCCCGCCCTTTACCTCGGGCGCGAACGTCATGGCCTTTATGATTCCTTTACCCTCGGAAAAGACATCCTCCATCCCGGAAGGGTCGAACGGGCGTATGTACTTACGGTTCTGGGCGCCGCCGGCCTGAGGGTTAACAAACGGCCCCTCAAAATGGACGCCCAAAAGATTCGTGCCGGGATTCTCTTCGATGAAGTTTTTGACTATTCTTACGGTCTTCAAGAGCGTCGAAAGCGGGGATGAAACTGTAGTAGCGAGAAAACCGGTAACCCCATGCTTAGCCAGCCGGACGCACATCTCTTTCAGGCCCGGACCGTCCAGAGCGACGGCCTTATCGGCGAATATGCCGTGGACGTGCATATCTATGAAACCCGGCGAAACGAAAAGGCCTTTGGCATCCAAGACCTCGCAGCCCTTGGCAGGGACCCCGCCGGCCGGCGAGATCCTTCCGTTATTTACGAAAAGCGTCTTGCCCCGTTCGATCTTACCGGGCAATATCAGGCTGCCGTTCACTATGCGAAATTTATATGAGTTCTTCGTATAACGCCTCTATCTTTTCCACCATAGCTTTAGCGCTAAAGAACCGGCTGAGCTTATTTTTACCCGCCTTGCCCATCTCGTTGGCGCGGGCTTTATCTCTCAGCAACGATATTATAGCTTGCGCCAGCGCGTCCGGATCTTTCGGAGGGACTAATATCCCGTTCACTCCGTTCTCGACGATTTCAGATACCCCGCCGACATCCGTCGCGATTATCGGTTTGGACAGGGCCATCGCCTCAAGCAGGCATCTTCCCATCCCTTCATTTAAAGAAGGCAGGACAAATATGTCCAGCGCAGACAATGACCTCGGGGCATCATTTGTGGCGCCGCGGAGAATGATATTCCGGGATAAAGAAAGCTCCTTGACCCTGTTCTCTATCGCGCGCCTTTGCGCCCCGTCGCCCGTTATCATAACTTTTAAGTCCGGAAAGATCTTGATGACCTGAGGTATCGCTTCGATGAAATACATGTTCCCTTTTACCGGCTCGAGCCTCGTTATAGTCCCTATCACCGGCCCGTTTGGCGGGATGCCAAGCGATTCCCTCGTCCGCGCAGGGTCATAGTTCGAGTCTATGAACTTTTCCAATTCTACTCCGCTATAAATAGGCACGAATTTATCGGCCTTCGATATCCTGAATCTAACGTGCTCGTCTTTCCCTCTTTGGGTCAACGTGATTATCCTGTCGGTGATACGCGCCGTGAGCCGTTCCAATACGATGAACAACCCGTTCCTTACCGGACCAAAATAACCATAAAAGATATGGCCATGCGGGGTGTGGATTATGACCTTGACGCCGGATAACTTCGCTGCCCACCTGCCCAGGATGCCTGCTTTTGACGTATGGGTGTGGACGATGTCGAAATCCCCTTTCTTTATTATTGCGCATAATTTCAAAAAGGCGATCAGGTCGCTCCAGGGATCTACCTGTCTTACGAGCTGGGGGATTACACGGTAATTTATCCCGCTATCGGACAAAGCCCTTCTTACCCGGCCATCGGGGTCGTTAGTCTTCCCGAAGACCAGGGCTACATCAAACCTTCCCTTATCCAGGCCGGAGGCGGTCAACAGGGTATTCTCCGAAGAGCCGCCTTTATCTAAGCGCGTAATTACATGAAGGACTTTTAATCTTTTTTTCATTTAGTATTCTCTCCGCCGCTATCAGGACATCTTCAGGCGCAATACGCTCCATGCAGACTTTATCGGCGCAATCATGCTCATAGCAAGGCCGTTTACAGCCGGCGTATTTCCTTATGATCGCAAATTTACCGCTCTCGGCGTAAGGCCGGAACTTATGGATGTCCGACGGCCCGAATAAAGCCACCGTGGGCGTGCCTGTGGCCGCGGCGATATGCATGACTCCGGTATCATTTGTGATGAAAAGGTCGAACCTTTTAAGGATGGCGGCAAATTGTTTTAAATTAAATTCGCCGGCGCCGGGCGTAAAAATTATCTTTGCCCCGTACCTTATCTTTAATTCTTTTGCCAGAATATCCCAATTTTCATCCGGCCAGCGCCTGCTCGGCCTTTTAGCGTCTTTATGGAGCCCGAACAACAGGTCACCGGCGGAAATATCACGCGACTTAAAGTAATCATTGGCGAAATTTATCTCATCTTTTTCAAGCGGTATCTCCGTGCCTTTCCCGTCCGCCTTGCCGCCTAAAAATCTCGGGATGTCCAGCATCGACTCAACCGTATGCCTTTTTTGCCGGCCGCTTTCAAAAATTTTACGATTTAAGAAGAAACCTAATCCGCCGGTATTTCGTCCGACCTTATATTTTCCGCCCACAAACCAGAAAATAGACGCCATTTTAATGGCGCCGAAAAGCGAACCTATCTCGTAAAGGTTGATAAGCATATCGTATTTGACTTTCCTCAAATTTATCAACAACTTCAAGGCATCTTTTAAGTCCGGTTTTTCCACGTCTAAGGTCAAGATCTCGTTCACATCCAAGCTGCCCCTCAGGATGCCGGCGGAACGGGTGACCGTAAGAAATGAGATAAAGGCCGACGGAAATCTCCTTCTCAATGCCCTCAAGGCAGGGGTCGACATCACAACGTCTCCGATGCCCGCTAAGTTTACGACAAGGATCTTTTTGACGTCCTTGAAACCGTCCTTTACAGGCTCGGGGAAACGCCTCCCCGCGGTTGAGGTGATCTCTTCAACCGCCATATCCATATCTTTATTCAGCCGGTAATCCTTGTCTATATATATCCTGTGCCACATCTCCAGATTCATAAGCGCCCAGATCCTGTCGGTGAAATTCCGTTTCCCGGAGTAATGCTGATCCAGGATCCGGCGGATATATTCGTAATTGAAATAGCCGCGCTTCTCGATCTGCCGCCTGGACAAGAGATCTTCCGCCATGCCTTTCAGGTCCTGTTTTATCCATCTGCCTATGGGGATCATAAAACCTTGTTTTCGCCGGGCCAGGATCTCCCGGGGCAGCAGATCCCTGAAGGACTTCTTTAACAGGTATTTTAATTTAAGCCCTTTGAGTTTTAATCCGTAAGGGATCGAGGCGGCAAACTCCATCACCTTGTGGTCGCAATATGGCACTCGCAATTCCAGCGAATTCGCCATGCTCATTTTATCAGCCATAAAGAGCAGATCGTCGGCGAGATAGGTTTTTATATCAAAACAAAAGATCCTTTCCAGCGATCTGTCCCCGCCGAAATAATCCGACTTATCCTTAACCGGGTCGGCATCCTTCAATTTTGCGATAAAACCTGCCGTGTAGAGTTTATTTATCTCGTCCGGCCGCAGGAAAGTCACCCAATCGAGATACCTCGCTTCAAAAGACAGGAGTCCGCCCCTGGCGAACCTCCGCGCCCAGCCAAAAAGATCCCTGTTCTGTGTGCTCTCGGGAAACAGGGATGCCGCTTTATACGCCGCCTTTCTAATAATGTCCGGCAGGCGTTGATAATATTCAGAGATATAAGCGCCTAAATACCTGGGATATCCCCCAAAGGCCTCATCTCCGCCGATGCCGCTTAAGGCGACCGTTATGTCTTTCCTCGCTAATTGTGAAATTAAAAAAGTGGGGATCGCGGATGAGTCCGCGAATGGCTCATCGAAATGCCAGGCAAGTTTCGGCAGGAGCCCGATCTCATTCGGATCGACAATAAACTCCCTATGCTCCGTGCCGAAGCATTCACTGACCAGGCGGGCATATTTCAGCTCGTTATAATCTTCATCTTTTCTTCCGTATCCGATACTAAAAGTCTTTATCGGTTGATTTGTCAGGCCCGCCATAACGCTTACTAAGACGCTCGAATCCACTCCTCCGCTTAAAAAAACCCCCAAAGGCACATCGCTTATTAAATGTAACTTTACCGCCTCTTGCAATAGATCATATATCTTGTCGAGATAAAAGATCTCATTTTTCTCTTCATTTACATTCGGTTCCAAGTCCCAATATTTTTCTGTCGAATAATTGCCGTCCCTGAACCTTAAGATATGCCCTGCCGGCAACTTAAAAACAGAATTAAAAATAGTCAAAGGCGCCGGCACATAAAGAAAGGTCAAGAAATTATGTATCGCCTCATGATTTATCTCTTTCTTGATCACATCTGCCTCCAATAAAGCCTTGAGTTCTGAGGCAAAATACAAAACTCCGTCAACAGATGTATAATAAAGCGGTTTTATCCCGATCCTGTCCCTCGCCAAAAATAAGTTCTTATTTTTTTTATCCCAGATAGCGAAGGCGAACATCCCTCTTAAATGCTTTACGCAATCCTCGCCGTATTCCTCATAGAGGTGTACGATCACCTCGCCGTCTGTCTTCGTATAAAATTTATGCCCTTTCGCCTCAAGGGAATACCGTAACTCTTGAAAATTATATATCTCGCCGTTATAAACGAGCCAAAGCGCCTGATTTTCATCGTGTATCGGCTGTTGCCCGCATTCTAATCCGATTATCTTTAATCTTCGCACGCCCAATGAGACATTATCATCCAAATAGGCGCCGCTTTCATCGGGGCCGCGATGAAATGTGACCGCGCCCATGCGCTCCAAAAGCGAAGGATCGCGGATCCCTATCGCGCCGTAGATTCCGCACATTTATTCTTCACCAAAATTTTCATCTGCCTGTCAACCGCATCTAACATCTCCTCTACTGTGATTAATTCCATACATTCGTGCGTCTTGCAAAAACCTTTTTCGCATGGGCTGCAAGGCAGGTCCTTCCGCAGGACAATGTGATTTTCTCCGACAGGCCGCCACCGCCAGGGTAAAGTCGGCCCCATAGTCGATACCGTGGGCACCCCTAATGCGCAGGCGATATGCAAAGGGCCGGAATTATTACAGACCAAAAGTTGGCACCGCTGGATCAGCGCCATTAAATGCGCCAAAGAGATATCTTTTACGACAATAGCTTTTGCCTTCATTGATCCCGCGGCCCTTTCAACCAGATCCTTTTCTTCCGGCCCCCCGATAAGGACCACCTTCGCAGGGTATCTTTTGATTATTTCATCGGAGAGTCCGGCGGCTCTCTCCGCCGGCCAGCGTTGCGATGGATAATATCCTCCAAGATGGATGCCGACTAAAATTTCACCCTGATCAATGCCCTGCGATGATAAAAGATCCTTAACAAATGCCGAATCCTGCGGAGCTACATGAAGTTGAGGCTTCTCCCCGCCGGGGACTATTCCCAGCTTTCTTATGACGTCCATATTATTTTCAACGAGATGTTTCTTTTCTTTGCCGTGTCCGGCCTTTATATTGAAGAATATGCCCCTGCCCGCGATATCGTAGCCTGCCCGATAAGGGGCGCCGCTCAAATAAGCCAATAAGGCGCTTTTATAATCCCAAGCCATGATCAGGTCGACGGCTAGATCGAACTTCCTATCCCGCAATCCCCCGATGAATTTAAGGTCCCAAAAGGGCTTGCAGCCGATAACCTCATTTACGGCGGGATCGTTCATAAGTAAGTCCCTGTATTCCTCCTTGACCATCACCGCGATGTGCGCTTCCGGAAAAGATTTCCTCACCGCTTTGATCGCCGGCGTAGAAAGCGCTATATCTCCTATGCGGTCTAGCCGCAGGATCAAGATCTTTTTGATCCTATTTTTTTGCGTAAGCAACGATAACCTCGTTTTGGCCTAACAAACCCCTGAATCGCATCAAAGGTTTCCTGATAATGGATAAAAAAGGCAGATGTTTTACCAAATAACCTTTAACCCGGTATTTTTTCAGCATCCCGCCCAGGTCCGTCCCCGACGGCCTTTGTTCTAAATTTAAAACAGTAAACCCCGAATTTTCCAATAAGCGGCCTAATGTACGGCGCGAAAAGTTATAGAGGTGTTCCCGGGCTAAAACGCCGTTTAGCTTATCGGCCTTAAATTTGAAATAATAATCCATATTAGGGGTCTCAACGGCTAATACGCCCCCTTTTTTCAACGCGCGATAAACTTTCTTCAGGGCCTCTGAGGGGCGCCGTAAATGTTCTATCACGTGCCACATCGTGATCACGTCGAAGGAGTCGCTCTCCAGATCAGCGTCCTCGATCGAGCCCGTAAGCACGTCTACGCCGGCAGCCCGGGCTATGTCCGCCGACAACGGTGAAAATTCTATCCCGGATACTTGCCATTTCCTCTCTTTAGCCGATTGCAAAAAAAATCCGACGCCGCAGCCGATGTCTAATAACCTGCCTTCGCCTTTAAATTTTTTTATCGCGTCCAGTCGCTCTTTAAAGCGGCACTTATACAACCTCTCTTCTTCATAATGGCCCTTTAGGTCCGAGTAATAGTTGACATAGTATTCGCTTAACCACGACTTATCCGGCCTTGGGTTCATATATACCAGACCGCACCCTTGGCATTGGACGATATTAAATTTATCCGAGCTTACTATATTTTTCGTCCCGTTGATCCCGCATATATCGCAGCTGACTTCTTCCATGGCCTATCCCTTATAATTTACCGCTCTTTTTGATCACCCACAAAAAATTAGCACTTAAAAGGTCATTAAGCAAAGGTGTAGTCGCCAAATACGGCCGCGTAATATCGACATGATATCTCTTAAAGATAAGGTTGTTCCCCCTTAACAGGCCTTCAAACCTGAATCTGTCAATTAAACCGAAATGGAGCCTTGTGTTATCGTTAAGATAATTTTCCGTCCTGAACGCGCGCAAAAGACGCCGTTTTAAATGTCCAAAAAGCTCCCTTATCCCGTTGGGCGTATAGATTATCAGCGTTCCTCCGGTTTTTAATACCCGGCGCACTTCTTTGATCAACTTTTCCTTATCGAAATGGGTTATGTGTTCGATAAAATCAGCCGCCACGACTTTGTCAAAAAATCCGTCATCGAAAGGCAGGGCGCCGTTTGTGACGTCGCGGACCAGGAATGTCGCCTTGTCCTTAAAGTTATAACGGCTGGAAAGCAGGACGGCGGCTTCTATCGATTTATTTGAATAGTCGACCCCCCAAGCCGCAGCTCCCGCCAGCGCTGAATGGTAAACAAGGGCGCCGGCGCCGCAGCCTAAATCCAATATCTTTTCGCCGGCGGAGGCGTTTAAATTTTGTAAAATAATCTCCAACCTCTTCTTCCTTTCGGGATCCCCGGGATCATAATATTCGCCGATCAACGACTCCGGCGTCTGTATCGATATGCGTTCATCGTAATCTTTACCGGTTACCGCCTTTTCCCTTATTTGTCTTTTGATGGTTTCGAGATCCCGGTATAAGCGGGACCCCTTTAAAATCTTTTTGGACATCAGGAAAGTCAAAAAATTTTCTATCAAAAAATTGTTCCTGTCCTTAAGGAAATCGTCGGTTGACCGGAAGTTTATACTTCCTCCGGCAAGGTAATCCGCGAATTCATCCAACTGCCTCCGGTGCTCCGGTTGGATTGCGAAAACATTCCGGTCGCCCCAAAGCGAATCCAAGAATAAATCCGCGTATTGTTTTATTGCGCCTATTTCATGCCCTTGAAGTAATTCCCGGTAAATACCTTCGATCTTTTTTATCTGCCTCTTCAGATCGAATGATTCCTCGACCGTCTTTCTGCCTGCCTCTCCCAGAATGCCGGATCTCGCTTTATCTCTTAATATATCTAATATCGTCTTAGCCAGCGTCTCCGGGTCACCGACAGGGATCAAGAACCCATTTACCCCGTCTTTGATTATCTCGGGTATCCCGCCGGCATTAGTTGCGACAACCGGCACTTTCAATGCCATCGCTTCCACCACTACCCTTCCGAATCCCTCCCTCTCCGGGCAATGGACTAACAATGCCAGGGAATCCAATATCCCGGCTATATCATCCCGGAACCCCAGGAAATAAACCGACGACGAGATCTTTAATCTATCCGCCAACCTGATCAATTCGCCTTTATATACGCCGCTGTCATGCTCTTCCCCTACGATCAAAAATTTAACCTGAGGCGATTCCCTGAACACTTTAGACGCCGCTTCCAAAAAATATTTTTGGCCTTTTTTCGGGCTTAATTCTCCGACTATACCGACTAAAGGATCATTTTCACCGAAGCCGAATTCGGCAACTGACTTGTTTTTCCTTTCGCCGGGCTTGAACTCTTCCAGATTTATCCCGTTATATATGACCGTGACCTTATCTGAGCTCCCCCGCCAATTCGCGAATTTTTTGCCGACAGCCCTTGAATTCACGATTATCTTATGAGCGAAAGCATACGCCGCCTTTTCGGCGACTCCCCCTGATTCCGGCACCCTTACATGCCAGACGAGAGGGATCTTGAAATACTTCGCCACCGCGCCGCAATAGATCGCCGCTCTCAGGCCGTTTACGTGGATTAAGTCGATCTTGCGATTTTTGACAAGCCCCGCCAATTTATTAAAAGTTGAAACCCAGGAGATGAAATTTACCGTCTTGAATGTGCCCATCGGCACGATCTCAACGGCGATCGAATGACTCCGGATCAAATCGACAAACTTGCCTTCCTCCGGGCAAACTATTACCGGATTGAAGCGTTCGGGATCCAAAGACTTCGCCAGATCCATCAGGCTTCTCTGCCCGCCGCCTATCCAGTCGCCGAATATGTCTACATATAACACATTGAAGATTTTCATCTCTTCCTTAAGCAAAAGATGATATTTTCCGACCAATTTTTTCCAAAAGGCAGGAGATCCAAGACCATGTCAAAAAACAGGACAAATAAAAATAAAGCCCTGTGGGGATCGATTTGATGCCCCCCGAAAAGCAGGCTTCCCCTGCATATCTTCTCGATCTTAAACCCTTCGCCCCTAAAGACCCCTACCCAATCATTCAAGCCGGACACCGAAATATGCCCGGCGTCCGAAGTATCCACGATTTCGGCTTTTGGGGATTTCAAAAACCATAAGGATCTCCTGACTTTCATCATCGGATTGGATTCGTTCGGCGTGCTGATTACGGCCACCCCGTTATTTTTAAGGACCCTTTTTATCTCCTTGATCGCGTCCAACGGCCGGGTTAAATGCTCTATCACCTCGGAACAGATCACTAAGTCGCATGAGGAATCCTTTAGTTCCAGTTTAGTTACATCCCCGACGCTGAATCTTACATTACCGTCTCCCCTGAAATCCTTCCGCGCCTCACAAAACTCTATCTTTTCGGCATTTTTATCGACCCCGCTGAATGTTAAACCGTATTCGGCGCCGTATTTGGAGTCCAGGCAAAAGATGTCGTCGCCCATGCCGCATCCCAGGTCCAGGATATCTTTTATATTCCGGCTTTTCAATTCCCGGCGCACAATATCGCAGATCACCCTGTTCTTCTTCCACCAAAAATAGAGCCGCGAATAACTTAAGAAATCGGGGCTCTCTTTAGCCAATATCTCTTGCTTGCGCGAATTATCCGGCATAGTCTTTTTTCTCGATGAATATCTTATGCCATATCTCAAAATTCGAAAGCGCCCATAAGTGGCCGGCATAATTTACCCTGCCATTCCGGTGGTCCGTCAGCATCTGCTTAATAAAACCCGTATTAAAATATTCTCCGGCCGCCGACTCTTTGCTTAACAGCGTCCGCTCGATAAAGCCGCTCAGGTCCTTGCCTATCCATTTCTTTAACGGGACCGAAAAACCCTGTTTTTTCCGGTTCAATATCTCCTCCGGCAACAATCCCTCCATGGCCTTCTTAAAGATATATTTTCCTTCTCCCCGTTTCAGCTTCAATCCGGCGGGGATCGTTGCGGTAAACTCCAAAAATTTATGGTCTAAAAAAGGCGAGCGAACTTCCAGCGAATTAGCCATCGAGGCGATATCCATCTTTACCAACAGATCTCCCGGGAGGTAATTTTTGATATCCACGTAGAGGTTCTTGTCCAATACGCCCAGGTCCCCGGCGCCCTTGAGACATTCGAGCAATAGATCATACTCGCGTTCTTTCCTCGATCCTTTTTTTAGCCTTTCATTATAAAGTTGCGATTTCAATTCCTCGTTAAAATATGATACCCACTCGCCATATCGTTGAACGGGACCCAACCTGCCGTACTTCATCGCTTTTTCAAGGCGCCTTAACAGGACGGACCCGCTCCTCGCAAAACCCATCGTTTTAAATAAGGAGTCGTTTAAGGCGAATAAAAACTTCGGAAAGGCGTTAAGCGGCGCGAAATAAGAATGGACGTTGTACCAGCCATAGCCGGCAAAATTCTCGTCCCCGCCGTCGCCGGAGAGCGCGACGGTTACGAACTCCCTCGACAATTTTGCCAAATAATAAGTCGGGATACAAGATGCGTCCGCAAACGGCTCGCCGTAGTGAGAAATCAATTCCGGCAGGATCTCCGCCGCTTCAGGTTTTACGATGAATTCGCGGTGCTCTGTATTAAAGCGTTTTGCGATAAGGCGGGCGTATTCTAACTCGGAAAAATCGGCCTCTTCAAAACCCACCGAAAAGGTCTTGACCGGCCGGCCCGAAAGCTGCGATGCCAAAGCGGTGACCGCGCTTGAATCGATCCCGCCGCTTAAAAGGACCCCCAGGGGCACATCGCTTGCCAGGCGGATCTTTACGGCCTCCCTTAAACGGTCCATGATCTGTTTTTTCCATCCGGCCTCAGTAAAATCACCCTTGGGTGTAAATTTCAGGTCCCAGTATTCGTTTACGGTCATTTTCCCGTCTTCCCAGACCAGGATGCTCGCGGGCGGAAGTTTCCTCACCCCCTGGAAGATGGTCCGGGGGGCCGGAATATACTTATATGTAAGGTACAGGTCCAAAGCCTCTAAATCCATGCGAGGGGACGTTTCAGAAACAGCCAGTATCGACTTGATCTCGGAGCCGAAGACCAGCCTCCCGTTCTCCAAACGATAACACAAAGGTTTCTTTCCGACCCTGTCCCTTGCGAGGACCAGTTTATCCCGTCTCTCATCCCAGATCGCAAAAGCGTACATCCCGCGAAGATGCTGCACGCAATTCTCGGCATATTCTTCGTACAGATGGACCAATACCTCTGTATCCGACTTCGTGTAAAACTTATGCCCCTTGCCCTCTAACCCGTCCCTTAAGTCCCGGAAATTATAGATCTCGCCGTTCATAACGACCCAGATATTTTTATCTTCATTATGGACCGGTTGGTGCCCGGTAACCAGATCTATGACGCTTAAGCGCCTTACTCCCAGGCCGATCCTTCCGTTTGAATATAAGCCCTCGTCATCCGGTCCGCGATGCCTCAACTCATCGCACATCCTTTTGATCGAGCTTGGCTCGACGGATCCGGACCTATTAAAATCTAATATCCCGCATATGCCGCACATAGTTTATTTATTCGAACTTTCGGTAATCAGAATTACGGATGGGGTCAATAGAATACTCCTTAAGCGATGATTATATCACAGGAGGTACCCGTATTCTAGAGCTTTGACCTGACGAATTAGGGGCAAATTGTCTTGATTTCCGTCTTCCCCATACTATAAAATGTACCCTGTTGCTAACCGGAGTGACTTTATGAAAAGAACGATCAATGTCTGTTTAATAAGCCCGCCCCAGATCAACAGTTTGGATGACAGGATAGATCCGCCTTTAGGGCTGTTGTATGTTGCCGCCTCGATAAGGGATATGGGAATCGAGGTAAGGGTCGCTGATCTGGCTTCACGGCCCTATGCGCAATGGGAAAAATTGATCGGCAAGGCGGATGTATACGGCATAGAAATTTATACCTGCAATTACCCTATCTCAAAACAAATAAAGAAGATCTGCAAGAAACTAAATCCTTTATCGAAGATCGTAGCCGGCGGGGCCCACCCCACGGCCTTGCCTAAACGGTCATTAAGGGATTTTGATATCGTCATAAAAGGGGAAGCGGACCTGAGCATAAAGGAATGCCTGAAGGATATAATCAAGGGGAAGCCAAAGGCCATTTACGACTTTAACATACCGCAGGACCTGGATAAATTACCTTTTCCGGCCAGGGACCTGGTTGATATAAAAAATTACCATAGGATCGTGGGGGGCAAGTTAGCGACTTCCATAATAACTTCGAGGGGGTGCCCTTACAAATGCGCTTTCTGCAACAGTCCTATGACCTTCAAAAAGATGAGATTCCGCTCCAACCAGTCGGTCGTAGACGAGATAAAACTGATCATAAAACGATACGGTATCAGGAATTTTATCATTTATGACGATATTTTCACGTTAAATAGGACGCGGCTTTATCCCCTACTGGATGAGTTTAAAAAATTACGGATAAAATTCCGGTGCAACGGGAGGGCTGACCGGAATAATTACGATGATTTCGTGAGATTAAAGGAAGCGGGATGCACGACTATCGCATTTGGGGCGGAATCCGGCAGCCAGGAACTTTTAGACAGGATAAATAAAAAATGCACGGTGGAGCAGAACATTAAAGCTATAAAAGATGCCAAAAAAGCTGGATTGATAACGAAAGTTTACCTTATAGTGGGCATACCCGGGGAAAATAAGGATACCATCCAAGAAACAAAGAGGTTTATGGAAACGGCCGATCCCGATGAATATACCCTTTTTACCTTTATCCCCCTCCCGGGCAGCGATACCTGGGAACATAAAAAGAAATACGGGATCAGGCGTATCGTTAAGGTCTATAGTGAATTCTATAACATAGCCGGCCAGGGAGAAGGGGGTTTGGTCACTGAAACCGATTCCTACGACCTGGAAGAGCTCATGGAAATGAGGGAAGACCTGAAGGGTTTTTTGACCAAAAGAAGGTGGAGAGGCGACATCCAGGAGTATTTCAAAAGGATAAAGTGGCGGTGATCATCTAAATTCCGGACGATACCTTCATTTTGCGCTTAAATCCTTTATGATCTGCGCTAATTTTCCCCCGTTTTCCTTTAAAGAATATCTTTCAAGGACCGTCCTCCTCCCCTCAAAAGAAAATCTTTCTCTTAAATCATCATCCGTGATCAACGCCTTCAATTTCTCGACCCATTCTTTCCCATCCGACGCCAAAAATCCGTTCTCTCCGTCCCTGATGATATGCCTATTTTCGCCGACCGCGCTGCCTATCGCCGGTATCCCAAGGCTCATATACAGAAGAAGTTTCAAGCCGCATTTGCCTCTTTCAGCCTCCCCGTCGTAAAGGGGCATAATACCGACATCAAATTTAGAGATGGCCTCTATCTCATCATCCAGGTCCCACGGTTGATATGCGATCTTGACGTTTTCGAATCCCGGAAGATTCGCCTCTTCACTTTCCGGACCGATTATCTTCAGCTCGATATCGAATTTCTTGCCTAGTATCGAAAGAGGTTCCCGCAATAAACTCAGATATTTCAAATTTGAACCCGTTCCGCACCAGCCGATACAAAAGCCGTTCTTATCCTTTCCCGGATCCGGACCCGGCTTCCATTTATCGGTATCGATCGAGGTGGGGATCAAAAATACGTTTTTATTTAACTTCAAAGCATAATCTCTTAAATGATGGCTGCCGGCGATAACCGCGTCGCTAACCTCTATTATGGTCCTCGTCACATGTTCGGGAGGGTTTAAATAGATCGCGTCGTCGAAATGAAAGATTATTTTTCTCTTCAAGACTCTTTTCGCAAAAAGATATAGTCGGAATACCGCCCTATCGAAAAAACCTCTCCAGGGTATGCCGCGCTGGATGAATATTATGTCGCCTTTCCCGCCGGTTAATACCGCAAAAGATTTTTTAAGCAGATTTTTAATGAGTAAATACTTTTCTCTGGCGTAATCCAGGGGTTTGCCATAGGGGAAAACAGAGTGAGAAATGCAGGTCCTTATGCCTTCCTCAGACAAAGCTCCCGCTAAATAATAACAGTTATACCTGCTCGCGGGATTAGCCATATTCCCTTCCGGGAAAAATATGACTTTATATTTAGTTTTGACCTTAAGTTTTTTGGCGGCATAAAGATCGTAGAGTTCTTCTATTTTATTAATCATGATCCCTGCGCTGAATTTCTCGTGATATAACTTCTCGCTCTCCTTTGCCATTTTTTTCGCCCTGGGCGGGTCCTTCAACAGGGCGATAATCGCTTTTGCCATGGCGCCGGGGTCTTTCGGAGGGACTAAAACCCCGTTTATCCCGTCAGAAACCGCTTCGACATTTCCGCCTACTCTGGTTGCGATCACAGGCAATCCGGATCCCATCGCCTCCGTTAAAGCGCTCGAAAAACCTTCCCTTTCCGCCGATGCTAAAACGAAGACATCCATTATCGATAAGGCGTCTTGCGGATCCATCAAAAAACCCGTAAAGACCACTTTATCCTTAATTTGAAGCGTATCCGCTAAATTTTCCAATTCCCGCCTTTGCCCGCCGTCCCCGGCGATCAAAAACTTTACACGATCGACCGACTTGGCCGTTTCGGCGGCCGCCCTGATAAAATATTCTACCCCCTTGACCGGCTCGAGCCTCGCTACCGTACCTATGACTTTGTCGCCTTCTTTTATGCCCCATCCGGACCTTAGCGTAGCTTCCGGATGAGAGGGGGGTTTTATCCTTCCGCCGTTACGGATCACGGTTATCTTCCCGGGATCTATCCTTTCCGTCCGTACTACAAACTCCCTTACCGCATCGGAAACGCAGATTATCTTATCCGAAAACAAGGAAAGTACCCGTTCCGTCAACCGGTGTTTAAATTTAAGGTCGTAATAAGTGCTCGAGATCTTCGTGAAGATTATCGGTACCCGGGCGATGACGGCTGCCAAACGGGCAAATGTGCTCGCGAAATAGCCGTGGGTATGGAGGATATCCACCCTGTCTTTCCGCATTAAACAGGCGAGTCTTAAAATATTTACCGGGTTATGATAGGTCCTTAAATTCAAGACCCTGACGTCGCAGCCGTTCCTGATCAGCTCATCCGCGATCGCCCCGCCTTCAGCGAGGCAATAGACCTTGACATCATATTTATCTTTATTTAAGCCCTGCGCAACGGTCGAAACCATCTTCTCGATGCCGCCGATGCGCAAATTTTCCACTGCCTGGACCACTGTTATCTTTTTCATATTTTCAAATACGAGAAAATTTCTTTCATCCTGTGGACATAAGTATGTTTTTCCAATACTTTTTTATAGCCGTTCTCCGAGATCTTCCTGCGTTCTTCGGGGTGGGTTAAATAATACTTGGCCAGGTCCCTTAATTCATCGCCGTCTTTATAACAGACCAAATCCTCCCTATCGGAAAATAAGGCCAGAATGTCTTTTTTCCTGTCCACTAATTGGAATGTCCCGCAGGCAAGTATCTCGAATGTCCGGGCGTTTGTCATATGAATATTATCCCCGCCGATTTTTTCTCCGTATTCGCCGAAATGACCGACAGAATTCAAGGCGATCTTCGCGCTATTATATAATTTTACCCAATCGCAGGGAGGCAAGGGGCCGCCCCTTATGCTCCTCCTTAAAACGGATGATGCCCCGATTTTCTGGTGGCGCTCATCCCAAGTCCAGATACCAAGCGGAAGATCTGCCAGGTTCCCGAAGAGACTTATCCTCTCCGGATACAAAGAGCCGATAAATACTATGTCATCATTAAACCTGAGCTTATCCTTTTCATCCAATACCAGGGGTTTATGGATATCGGGCTCGCAAGCGAGCGGAAGCCACTTAACATGCGTAATTCCGTTTTCCAGGTATTTTTCCAACGCATCCGTCCCGTTTACAAAAAAATGATCGTATGCCTTAGCAACTTTTAAACCGTGATCTAATTCTTTAGGATAATCTACAAACCAATTAACTGCGATCAAGCCTAAATTTTTCTTTATTTCTATGATCGTCTGCGGCAGGATGGTCTGTCCCTGGACAACGAATAGGATATCCGGCTTGAAGGACTTAGCTTGTTCATAGAGAAGCCTATTGATCCTATGCGTGTCCCAGTCGTGTAAAGCCGGGAGCCTCTTCCTGATCCCAAAAGGCAAAAGATAGTCCCTGAAGTCAAAGACCTGCACGCAATGGCCCAATTTTTTAAGAGCGAGTTCGACATATCCGCCATTTTCTATAAACCGTTTATTGGAAGAGGCGCATAACAATACCTTCATTTATTACACCTTCCTTGCGCAGCAGATCATTACATCTCCCATGCCAAGGCCCGCTCCGATCCCCCCGACGGCCTCAAATAATATTTGCTCGATAGAATGCAGGGAATCTTTTACCGATATTCGGCTTGAGGACCTTGGCGAGGCGCCGTCAAGGGAATTGCTTCTTCCGGCCAGGGCCTGCTT
>JBAZFB010000025.1 GCA_041653595.1 Candidatus Omnitrophota bacterium
GACGGGCGCGATAAGGAAGGTATTTTTTACGACGCCGGCCGAGTTCGACCCGAGGAAATACCTGGGCCCTGCCCGTGACGCAATTAAATTGGTTGTAAAGAGGAAGGTCGGATTGCTGGGCTGCGCGGGGAAGGCCTAAAGTATAGGCAGTGGCAACGTTAATCTCTTTCTGCTTGACCGCCGCATATGTTTATGTTTTGAGAGAATTCATAAACACGCCGTTAATGATAATATTAGCGGCGTGTTTTTATTTCCTGAACAAGTGGCTTTTCGAATCAAACTTTAATATCATCTCCGCCTTATATTCACATCCGCGAATTCTTCCTGAAATAAGTTCTGACGGAATTCCAACCGATGAAAGGACCGCTCTCGTTCAGACCGTTCTTGCCGGCTCCAAAGAAGAAGTCCAAAACGCATTGCGGCTTCTCGAAGAGTCCTATAGCAATAACGCCGACAAAAATCTCATTGCGATATACCTAAGTGCTGCTCTGGACAGGGAAGTTATAGAAGAAGAGATAAGCATCATAAAGACGCTCCAGTCAAAATACGGCCCTGATAAATTCTACCTGTTCCACCGCAACAATTATTACGGCGAGAACCTCCTTAATTTTATTCTTTCAAACCAAGAAGTGGATACATCTCCTAAAGAAGGGAAGAATACCACCACGGTAACATTAACAAGCAAAGGTAGCGGAAATTTGGATTCGGAATTTTCAGTTCAAGGAGGGGATCCTCCTAACGTAATCGCAAAACTTTCTATAAAAATTCATAAGCCTAATAAAATTATAAATGTGGACTCGGAATCTATGCCAGCTAAAGCCGGATGGGTGGGAAAAGGAAGAATATTTATATATAAAATTAGGGATGTTCAAAATAGAGTCATACCAGACCTGGGTCATTATGGATTCTATGAGAGATTACATATTGATAAAAATGTTGACGGTTTAGGGGGATACTTTGTTGGAACTGATGAAAAAGATTTAATTAACGAAATCAGAAAGGATGCGAGGTACTTTCCAGGCTCTCTTATTTCAGACGGAACAATTATGATTCACGATAGAGTATCTTTATTTGTACCAGATACAACAACTATTAAAGATCTTGGGCGAAACGCCAAGGCAGAATGGCATAATAGTGTTTATTTAATCGATATTTGTCTTAAAGGAAGTACATATCGATACACTTTTACCCCTGTTTTTAAAAAAGAAAAGGTTACTGACTTAAAGTTAGGGAGGCAACAATTAAATGATTCAAGTCAAGTTGCATCGGCAAATGACGATATTGACTAATTATAATACTAACAAAGTTATGAAGCTATTCTCGATCATCCTATTGGTTGAAATGTGCTTTGTTTTTCAGTGCTACGCTTCTGTGAAAAATATAAAAGTTGGAGTTGGAATAGGTGAAAGCACTAGAGCTATCTCTCTAGAAGACGAAAAAAAATCTGACTTGCTTGAAAAGCTATACTATACCGACGAACCTGTCGATCAAGTTATAGATAAATTTATGAAGCAATACTATAACCATAGAGAACATGATTTTTTGATTAAAATATGCGTTGAAGAGGTTAAAGAGAGAAGCAGTTATCAAAATAGCGTAATCTGCGCCAGGCTTCTAGGTAAATTTAAGGCGAAAGAAGGAATCCAGGCATTAGTGGACAATATTTTAATAGGGCCATTTGATATAGGAATAAACCCTGCTTTGGAAAAGGTTGAATCGATAAAGATCAATAAAGATGATTTCCCTGCTGCCTATGCGCTTATGCAGATTGGAAAATCCTCTACAAATGCACTCCGGGAAAAGATTGCTTCACTTAATGGCGAAGAAGAGGAAGATGATGTATATCGGCTTATTTGCCTTAATACTATAAAAAAAATCGAAGGCGATAAAAAAGCCAAAATTTTAATTAACAATATGATCGAAAAAGAGAAAAACTTACAAAGGAAACAAAATCTCGAAAAGGCTTTGAAATTATTTTAATCCAGAGTAATTAGGGACACATCCTTAAACCGATAAATTCCTAATTTTTGAAATAATTTCCCTCCTTTTTACGTCTTTATAGGGTAAAGGAGGGACTCTTTATGCAGGATCAAACGTCAGGTCTTAGATAATGGCATTTACCATATCCTAATGATAGAAAATGGTATAATAGCTATAAATCCTTGTATGAGGCATTGGTTAAAACCCAAGGCCCTATGAAGAACTTTTCTAAAATAGCGGAGTGTCCCAAAGTGACACGTCCCCGATCGTTCCACTAGATTTAATTGCGGATATTCTTTTCGAAAATGAGTTGATTTTAAACACTAACCAAGAAAAACTATGGAGACAAAAAAATTTATCTGTAAAGGTAAAAGATAATGGTGATTTATACGTCTCTCCAGGGGGGCATTATAATATATATTTTGCTCTTGACCAACGAAATAAAATCGTGCAAGATTCGGTTCAGGAATTATGGGTGCATGGTCATAAGATTGAGGATAAATATAGAAGACAGATTAAAACCTCCGTTAGCGAAACAAATTTTGGTGAATACGTAAGGGATACAAAAGAATAGTAAAAAGGAGCTTAAATGAAAAAGATCATAATCATTGGTTGTATGCTGTTTATTATATTCGTTTTAACTGATATGAATACGCATGCCAAGGTGCAGGATATATACGGAAGGCACGTAGAAACAAAGGTTATAAAAATACTAAAGGTTTCTGAACCCCCGCAATATTATGAATTAAATAACAAGAAATATACTTTACAATCTTTAGAGGAGTATGTTAAAGAACTGCAGCAAGATGAATCAAGTAAAATTATTCTTATCTGGAGAATAGAAATAGAAAGAGTCGAGCCTTATTATATTATTAAAGACCTAATAAAGGTACTAGAATACTTTAAGGGTTCCTCTATATCAATATCTCCTGCGGGATTCAAAGAGTAATGAACCAGGAAGTGTGTCTCTCAACAAAGGGAAATATTTGGGCCCGGCGCGCGACGCCATAAAATTGGTAGTTAAGAGGAAGGTCGGACTGTTGGGCTGCGCAGGGAAGGCCTAGGTCCGCAATTTCCCGATAAGGTATATGCCGAAGGCCGCGAATCCGACGTTCGCGGCCCAGGCGGCGACCACAGGTGGAATAAGCCCGCCCTTACCGAGCGCGAGGAACATCGCGTTCACCACGTAGTAGATAATTGATATCGCCAACGCTATCCCTATGCTTCCGATCGCCTTGGTCCTCGTCCTCTTCAGCGCGAATGGTATGCCTATGAGCATGATGACAAGGCCGGTGAAGGGCACGGAAAGCTTATAGTACATGTCCACGAGCAGTTTCCTCGCCGTTGACTTGCTCTCCAGGTCCAGGATCCGCACGTATTCCTTGAGCTGGCCGTAATTCATGAATTCGGGCTGGGTCTGCTCCTTCAGCAGGTCTTCGGGTTTTTGGCTGAATTGTATTATCTTCGGCGTCCTGAAGATGGCGGGCTTGCCCAGGACGTTGCCTTCCTTGTCGAACCTGAAGACATCGCAGGCGATAAACCTCCATTTGCCTCCGGTCCATTCCATGCGCTGGGCCGTTATCTTGCGTTTCAGCACCTGGTTCTTGTCGTGCTCGAGAAGGACGACGTCATACAGGACCTTGTTCTTGATATCGTATGTCCTCGCGTAAAAAAGCCTCCCGTCCTTCCCGAATATCGTAATATTCTCCATCTGCTGGTTCCTCTCCCACTTGTATTTCCTGAAATAGAGGTCATCGGTCATTTTCATGGTGACGGATGCCTGCGGGACGAGCTTGTCGTTGATGAGGAATACGCCGAGGCTTATGGCCAGCCCTATAAGCAGGAGCGGCGCGATTATCCGCAATGTGTCGACCCCGCTTGCCCTTAACGCGATGATCTCGTTATGCCGGTTGAGGTTGCCCAAGAGGAAGACCATGGCAAGCAGCATCGCGAACGGCACCGTCTGGACTATTACCACC
Organism: Candidatus Omnitrophota bacterium; assembly: GCA_041653595.1. Classification (NCBI taxonomy): domain Bacteria; kingdom Pseudomonadati; phylum Candidatus Omnitrophota; species Candidatus Omnitrophota bacterium. The sequence goes on from JBAZFB010000025.1 coordinate 3,960, forward strand.
GGGAGCGAGGAGAGGTAATAATTTTTCACCACATCGAAAGGTATGTCCTGTTTTACGAGGGTATCGATGCGGCTCAGGACATCCGAGACCATGTAGAGGAAGACGAAGACGATGAGGCAATACAATAAAGGCCAGATGAACCCCGTTGTTATATACTTGTCTATTATTTTCATTGTTCCGCCATCCAGAATATGAGCGCCGGGCCGATGGCGCCGAATATGATATTCGGGAGCCAGATGCCGAGGCCGGGGAAGACCACGCCCTTTTTAGCCAGGACCTCCCCGAAGATGAGCAGGGTGTAGTATACCAGGATCACCCCGAGGCTTAAGGCGAAACCTATCAGTTTTTCCCCGCGGCGCGCCATAAGCCCGAGCGGCACGCCTATCAGGATAAGTATAAGAGACGCGAACGAATAGCATATCTTTTTGTGGATCTCTATGCGGAGCGGCGTGGTGTCGACCGAGTCGGCGCCGAGTTTCTTTATCTCCTGGTTCAGCTCATCTATCGACATATCTACCTTTTTTTTACGTTCAGGTTCCGGGCCTTGTTAAGGTCGAGGGTCATATAGTAAGTCTTAAAATTCAGCTTATAAAAATTGTTAGGGTCCTGGGGATTGGGCTCGTCGACCGTCCCGTTTATCAGCTTCATCCGGACCGCGTCCTTCGATTCTATATAATCTATCTCGCCTTTCTGGGCGATTATGGTCCTGGTCGGTTTGCCTTCCTGGGGCTGGTATATCCTTATATTTGTGAGCTTGTTCTTGTCGATCCCGTAAATGAAGACGATGTAGCCCTTGAAGTCCTTGATGAAAGTGCCGGCGTCCAGGTAAGCGGCCGGGTTCTTGGTGCCTATCTGGGCGGTCAGTTTCCTCATCTTGTAACGCAGGGACGGGATGACCCAATCGTTGAATTCGTATGATATCAGGCTTATCACCAGGCCGAGTATCACCAGGGGGAGTACCAGGCGGTATAGGCTTATGCCGCTCGCCCGCATCGCGGTTATCTCGTTATCGGCCGAGAGTCTTCCGAAGGCGAGGAGGGTGGCCACCAGGATCGATATAGGCGTGGTCCAGGTGGAGACCGACGGCAGCATGTAGAGCAGGAGTTGTATGACCGAGAAAAAATTTACGCCTTTGTTTATGATCATGTCGGCCAATTTTATTATGTTGAAGACCACGAAGAAGAAGCTTAAGACTATGAAAGCCGCCAGGAAAGGGCCGATGATCTCTTTTAGCAGGTATCTTCTTATTATCTTCATCTAGTTCCCGCACGCCAGGGTATAAGCGAGCACTTTTTTGGCGCCGGCGGATTTTATGGTCTTGGCGCATTCGTGGAGGGTGGCGCCGGTCGTCATGACATCGTCGACGAGAAGGACGGATTTGTCCGCGAAGTCCGCCTCCCTTTTCACGAGGAAGGCGCCCTTGATGTTCCTGAGGCGCTGTTCCCGGGAAAGGCCGGCCTGCGGGGCGGTATACCTGATCCTCTTAAGCCAGTCCTTCTCGATCTTCTTGTTGAATTTTTTGGCGAGGTGCTCGGCGATCAGCTCGGACTGGTTGAACTGCCTCTCGCGTAATTTGACGGGATGGAGGGGCACAGGCACTATCATATCTACGGAGCCGAAATTCAGGTTCCTGGCGGCGTATTCGACCATGACCGAGCCGAGGACTTTCGAAAGGCGGGTCTTGCCCTCGTATTTGAAGAGGCAGATGCATCTCTTGACGATATCCTCGTAAGAGGCGACGTGGTAGGCCGCGTCAAAAGCCAGCTCCCTTTCGGCCGTAGCCCAGTGGGGCGAGCCGACGTAGGCCATTATCCTGTCGCTGCACGGCTCACAGAGCGGAGTGGGCTTTAACTCGCGCGCCCTGCCGCTGCAGACGAGGCAGTCCTGCGGGTAAAGCAGGTTCAGGAATGTCAAGCAGAAATCACCTGTCGATGACAAAATCGTCTTTAACATTGGCTATAAAATAGCACAATACCGGCGGGGTGTCAACTGCGGCTGTTAATTTCCGGCCGATATGATATAATTGGAGCAATGAAGAAGATCGTTTCCGCGGCACTTGCGTGCGCTGTTTTTGCATCAACTGCATTTATTCCTGCCTCTTGGGCGGCCGGGGAGGCTTGGCCTGCGCTCTCGAAAGCCGACGAGGAATTCCTGGATAAGTTAGAACACGACACGTTCCTCTATTTCTGGGAGAAGGCCGACCCGGAGACAGGGCTCATCGCCGATAACTCCCAACCCGGCGCCCCGTCAAGCATAGCCGCCACGGGATTCGGGCTTGCCGCTATATGCATCGGGCAGAGCAGGGGCTGGATAACATACGACGAGGCCTACAAGCGCGCTTTCAGGACGCTCAGGACTTTCAAGAATACGCTGAAGAGCGAGCGCGGGTTCTATTACCATTTCGTCGACATGAAGACCGGCCGGCGGATGTGGAATTCCGAGGTCTCGTCAATAGATACGGCGCTCTTCCTCGCCGGGGCATTGTTCGCGGCGCAGTATTTCAAGGGGACGGAATTGGAACGGCTCGCGACTTACCTGTATTACCGCACCGACTGGCAGTGGATGATGAATCAGAAGCAGCTGATGTCCATGGGATGGGACCCGAAGAAAGGTTTCCTGAGCGCGTACTGGGACTGGTATAACGAGGGTCTTATCGCTTATATACTCGCCATAGGTTCGCCCACGTATCCTATCCCGCCTGAGACGTGGAGGAAATGGAGGCGCCCGAGGGGCGAATACGGAGGGCACAGGATCATCTATTCATATTTCGGGAGCCTTTTTACCTACCAGTTCGCGCAGGCATGGGTAGATTTCCGCAATATCGACGAGGACGGGTTCAGTTATTGGCAGAACTCGATAGACGCGGCGCTGGCGAACAGGAAATTCTGCATCGATAATTCTAATAAACATAAAGGATACGGGGAGAACGGCTGGGGCCTTACCGCCGGCGACGGCCCGGAAGGGTATAAGGGGTACGGCGCCCTGCCTGCCGACAATATCATCCACGACGGCACGATAAACCCTTACGGCATGGTCGCCTCCATACCGTTGATACCGGATACGGCGATCAAGTCGGTTAGGGCTTTGTATAATAAATACGGCGACAAGGTCTACGGCAAGTATGGGTTCAAGGCGGGCTTTAATCTCGACAAAAACTGGTGGAGCGGGAACTATATAGGCATAGACCAGGGCGTCTCGGTGATTATGATCGAGGACTACAGGACAGGCCTGGTCTGGGATTATTTCATGCGCAACGGCTGCATCAAGTCCTGGATGGAACTTTGCAAACTCGGCAACAAAAACCTTGAAGCCTCGCCCCGATTGTGAGATAATATTTTCGCATAGGACGGATAAAATGACCCGCATTGAAGATAAATTGTTCGTGAACAGGTTCAAGCTCGGCCCGGAACCCCATATAAAGGTGAAGGACAAGGAGCTCTGTCTTAAATGCGTCAGGAAACAATGCTCGATAGGATGCCCTTCTGACTGCTGGAAGATCAACGATAAGGGCATAGCCGAAGTCAATGTCGACGGCTGCCTCGAATGCGGCACCTGCCGCGTCATCTGCGATGAGTTCATGAACGTCGATTGGAACTATCCGCAGGGCGGTTTCGGCATCCTTTACAGGCTCGGTTAATCCAGACTGTTTCATCAATAAAGTATTAAAATCCCGCAAAAGGAGACTACCATGCCGAAGAAAGACCTGAAGATACTGCAGGCCGCGATAAAGATGGAAGAGGACGGCCGCAAATTTTACCTTAAATCGAGCAAGACCGCGAAAAACCCCGTAGCGAAAAAACTCCTCGTTTCGCTCGCCGACCAGGAACTCCTCCATATCGAACGCATCAAGGTGATAGAGCACGGCCTGAAAGGGGAGAAGGACTGGGGCGATTTCGCGGCGGCGATATCCCGCGACGCGAAGAAAAAATTAGTCCTTGTCTTCAGGCCGCTTTCCGCGCCGGAAAAAAAGAAGCTGAAGGCCGACCCGTCGAACCTCGAGGCGATAACGATAGCGATGGAGAAAGAGACGAAGAGCTACGATTATTATGATAAACAATCGGAGGAGACAAATATACGCATAGCAAAGCTTTTTTTTGACAGATTGAAAAAGGAAGAGGAGCACCACTATGAGCTGCTCGAAGAGGCATACTCGCTCCTTTCGGATTCGGCAAGCTGGTTCGTGAAACGGGAAGGAAGGGTAATGGAGGCCGGTTGAAATGAGGCCCGTCGAGATAAAAAAAGGCGTATACTGGGTAGGTGTAGTCGATTGGAACATAAGGACCTTCCACGGGAATACCTATTCGACAAAAAGGGGCACGACCTACAACTCATATCTTATTATCGATGAGAAGGTGACGCTTATCGACGGCGTTCCCGGCTCTTTTGCCGGCGAGCAGATCGGGCGGATACGCGAGATCGTGCCGGTCGAAAAGATAGACTATATCGTGGTCAACCATATCGAGCCGGACCATTCCGGCGGGCTGCCGGAACTGATGAAACTTTGCCCCAAGGCCAAACTCTTCGGCACGGCGAAAAGCAAGGAAGGCCTCGCGAGGATGTATTACACGGATTGGGGCCTCCAGGCCGTCAAGACAGGGGACAAATTAAATATCGGCAAGCGGAACCTCACGTTCATAGAGGCTCCGATGATCCACTGGCCGGACAGCATGTTCACCTATTGCGCCGAGGAGGAGCTGCTCCTGCCGAACGACGCCTTCGGCCAGCATTACGCGACCTCGGAGAGGTTCGACGACGAGACGGACCAGTGCGCGCTGATGGACGAGGCCGGGAAGTATTACGCGAATATCCTCTGGCCGCTCGGCGGCATGATCGCCAGGAAGATAGACGAGATCCTCAAGATGAACATATCCATAAAGATGATAGCGCCGAGCCACGGGATCATATGGCGGCGCGACCCGATGAAGATAATCAATTCTTATATTTCATGGACGAAGAACGAGACGAGACCGAAAGTGGTCGTCATCTTCGAGACGATGTGGGGCTCGACCGATATGATGGCCAGGAAGATAACAGAGGGCCTTACCGACGGCGGCGTTGAGGTGAAACTCTTCGATATCACGCGCTCCGACAGGAGCGAGGTGAATAGCCAGATGCTCGACGCCAAATGCTTCGTCTTCGGTTCGTCCACGCACGACAACGGGATGCTCTCCACCATGGCCGGGTTCCTCGAATTCCTGAACGGCCTGAAGCCGAAGGGCAGGATAGGGGCGGCGTTCGGTTCCTACGGTTGGGCCGGAGGCGCGGTACCAGCTCTGGAAAATTTCTTCAAAGAGGCTGGTATTGAGCAGGCACTGCCGTCGATCGCGGTCAAATACATCCCGGACGAAAATGAATTGAAAAGATGTTATGAGATGGGCGTTGAATTGGCGAAGAAGATAACCGGAAAGGCATAAACCATGGACAAATATCGTTGCACGGTATGCGGCTACATATACGATCCGGCTATAGGCGATCCTACCGCGAGCATTTCCGCAGGGACGCCTTTTGATAAACTTCCCGATAATTGGGTTTGCCCCGAGTGCGGCGCACCGAAGGATATGTTCGAAAAGGTATAACCGTCCCAAACTATGAAGATAGCCATCGTAGGAAACGGGATATGCGGCATCACCGCCGCTAAATCCATCTCCGAAAATTCCCCCGGCGCAAAGATAACTATCTTCACCGACGAAGAATACAATTATTATCCCCGCCCTCTTTTGGACAGGCTCCTCGCGGAGACGACGGACCTGAACCTGCTCTTCCCGTATAATGACGAATGGTACAAGAAGCGCGGCATAGAAGTCTCCCTAAAAAATAAAGTCCTCGATATAGGGCTCCCCTCTAAAAAATTAAAGACCGAAAAGGACGGGCAAAACGATTACGACAAGGTCCTCCTTACGACCGGCGCATCGCCTTTTGTCCCTCCGATAGAAGGGATCAAGTCCCGGGATGTCTTCACTTACAGGAATATCGCCGATGTCCTCAGGATACGCTCGTTCGCCCGCGGGAAAAACAGGGCGGTGGTCATCGGCGGAGGCCTGCTCGGCCTCGAGACGGCGAAGGCCCTGACCGACCGGGGGCTCAAGGTAACGATCATCGAACATAATTCAAGGCTCCTCCCGCGCCAGCTGGACGATGAGGGCGGCGGGATACTGAAATCCAGGATCGAAAAATCCAATATCGAGGTCGTATTGCAGGTCACGTGCGACCGCATCATGACCGAAGGCGCGAAGACCTGCCTCCTCTCCAAGGAGATAGGAAAGATCGAGGCGGACCTCTTCATCGTCTCGGCCGGCGTCCGCGCGAATACCGAATTGGCGAAGAACTGCGGCATCGGCATCGGGAAAGGGATACTGGTAGATAAATTCATGAGGACAAGCTGCGATAACATATATGCGGCCGGCGACTGCGCCGAATTCAACGGGACGGTTTACGGCATAATCCCGGCGGCGATAGACCAGGGGCTCGCGGCGGCCTCGAACATCATAGACAGGCCGTTCGAATATAAGGGGACTACTTTCCAGGCGACGCTTAAAGTGATGGGCATCGACCTTACTTCGATAGGCGTCGTCAACCCGGAAGGCGAAGGATATGAAACGGTCTGCAGGAAAGACGCCGGCAAAGGCATCTACAGGAAGTGCGTGATCAAGGACGGGAGGCTAGTCGGCGCGATAGTATTGGGCGAGAAAGACGGCGTCGCCGGGCTCACGCGGATAATAAAGGACGGGACAGCGGTGTCGGGCAATAAGGACGCGTTATTGGGCGGAGAGGCGGCGTTAACGGAGGCGTTCCAAAAAAGGCCTGACTAAAACGGGCAAGGAGGGGGTAAAATGGCGGATGTCGGCAAAAGTTCCCTGGGGATAGACGCAACCCTCGCGGCGGCGCTGGCGTATGTATTCGGCTGGGTATCCGGGCTGATAATCTTCGCTGTCGAGAAGGATAACAAGTTCGTGAAGTTCCATGCCATGCAGTCGCTGATCTTTTTCGGCGGTTTGACGATCGTGTCGATATTGCTGGTTATCACCGTCATAGGCCCGTTGTTCCTGGGAATATTAGGCTTGGCGGTCTGGGTCATCTGCATCATCAAGGCCTACTCGGGCGAGATGTTCAAGCTGCCCGGGATCGGGAATATGGCGGAGAAGATCGCCAGTAAGTAACATAGAGATAATAAAAATATGGGCCTGTTTCAATCTATCATTCTTGGCATAGTCCAAGGCGTGGGCGAATTCTTGCCTATCAGCAGTTCCGCGCACCTGATCGTCGTCCCGTGGCTGTTCGGGTGGCAGGAGCACAGCCTCGCCTTTGACGTCGCGCTTCACGCGGGCACGCTCGCGGCGGTATTGGCGTATTTCTGGAGGGACTGGTTCGGCATAATCAGGGGGCGGCTCCTCTGGTATATCATCGTCGCCAGCGTCCCGGGAGCGGTGATAGGAAAGCTGCTCGAGGAAAAAGCCGAGACGGTCTTCAGGTCGCCACTGCTCATCGCATTCGCGATGAGCGTCTTCGCGGTAATATTTTACTTTATCGACAGGTACAGCCGGAAGACAAGGACGCTGAAGTCGCTGAATTTTATTGATTCGGTCTTGATCGGCATCTCGCAGGCGCTTGCCATAGTCCCCGGGGTATCGCGGTCGGGCGTGACCATGGCCACGGGCATAGGGTTAAAGTTCGACAGGGAAACGGCGGCCAGGTTCTCGTTTTTGCTTTCGGCGCCCATCATCATCGGCGCGACCGTGTTAAAACTGAAGGATATCGGCGCGATCGCCTCAGGCGAGAACGGCTTGTCGCTTTTTGCCGGTTTTATAGTGTCGGCGGCAACTGGATTCCTGTCGATCCGTTTTCTTTTAAATTACCTGAAGAGGCATTCTTTTACGGCATTCGTCATATACAGGTTGGTGTTCAGCCTGGTGATATTTTTGTTCATCTTTGCCAGGAGATAGGGGGTCTCCTTAAATGAAAAAGCCGGCCTTTGACAACGAGAAGTATCTTCGCGAACAGACGGCCGCGATCCTTGAAAGGGTCGTGAAGTTCGACAACAAGCTTTATTTGGAATTCGGCGGCAAACTCCTTTTCGATTATCACGCGTCGAGGGTCCTGCCGGGATTCGACCCGAACGTAAAGATGCGCCTCTTCCAAAAACTTAAGGACAGGGCCGACATACTGCTCTGCATCTACGCGGGCGATATCGAAAGGAAGAAGGTCAGGGCCGACTTCGGCATCACCTACGATGTCGACGCGATGAAACTGATAGACGACTTCAGGGACTGGGGCATCGAGGTCAACGCGGTCGTGATAACCCGTTTTGATAACCAGCCCGCGGCGACGATATTCAAGAACAAGCTCGAACGGCGCGGGATAAAAGTATATACACACCGCTTCACGAAGGGATATCCGACTGATGTCGACCTCATCGTCAGCGACGAAGGTTACGGCGCGAACGAATTCATAAAGACGAAGAACCCGCTTGTGATAATCACCGGCCCCGGCCCGGGCAGCGGAAAGCTCGCGACCTGCCTCTCGCAGCTCTACCACGAGCACAAGCACGGGGTCAATGCCGGCTACGCGAAATTCGAGACGTTCCCGATATGGAGCATACCGCTCAAGCATCCCGTTAATGTAGCGTATGAGGCGGCGACCGCCGACCTGAGGGATTTTAACATGATAGACCCTTTCCACCTCGAGGCCCACGGCGAGACGGCGATCAATTATAACCGCGACGTCGAGGTCTTCCCGGTGATAAAGAGGATATTGCAGAAGATAATGGGAGAGGGCGAGGTCTACAAGTCGCCGACAGACATGGGCTGCAACCGGGCCGGCTTCGGCATAGTGGACGATGAAGCCGTTAAAGAGGCCGCGAAGCAGGAGATCATCCGCAGGTATTTCAGGTATTCGTGCGAATACGCGATGGGATTCGTCGACAAAGAGACGGTCCAGCGCGCCGAGCTGCTTATGGGCGAGGTCGGGATGAAGATAGGGGACAGGAAAGTCGTTGAACCCGCCCGCCGGGCCGCGGAAGAAGGCCAGAAGAAGAACAAGGGCAACGACGGGATATTTTGCGGCGCGGCCCTTGAATTGGACGACGGGACGGTGATCACGGGAAAGAACTCGCAGCTGATGCATGCGACATCGAGCCTCATCCTCAACGCCATCAAGAGGCTCGCGGACATTCCGGATAAGATACACCTGCTCTCGCCGAGCATAATCGATTCGATAAAGAACCTGAAGAAGGAGATCCTCTCCTCAAAAACGGTAAGCCTCGATGTCGAAGAGGCGCTTATAGCGCTCAGTATAAGCGCGACCACCAACCCGGCCGCGCAGGAAGCGATGGAGAAACTGAAAGAGCTGAAGGGCTGCGAGGTCCATCTTACGCACATGCCGACATCCGGCGATGAGGCGGGACTTCGCAAGCTGGGAGTGAACCTGACAAGCGAACCGAATTTCGCGACAAAGAACCTGTTTGAGTCCTAAGGAATATGCCCGACATAAAAGACCTTAAAGAAAAAGCGCGCAAGCTCAGGATCGACATCCTCGAGACCATCGCCGGGGCCGGAAGCGGCCACCCCGGGGGTTCGCTCTCCTGTGTAGAGATCCTCGTCGGCCTGTATTATTATAAATTGAGGCACAAACCCTGTGACCCGGCCTGGGACGGAAGGGACAGGTTCATAATGTCGAAGGGGCATGCCAGCGCCGCGCTTTATTCGATCCTCGCGTCCTGCGGGTATTTTCCGAAGGAAGAGCTGAAAAATTACAGGAAGCTGGGCAGTATGCTACAGGGGCATGCCTATTCAGGCGTCCCGGGGGTCGAATTCTCTACAGGATCCCTCGGCGAAGGCCTGTCCGTAGCCAACGGGATGGCTCTCGGAGCGAAAATAAAAAAGAAGGATTTTAAAGTATACTGCCTGCTCGGAGACGGCGAGATGCAGGAAGGCCAGGTCTGGGAGGCGGCGATGACCGCAGCGCAGCATAAGCTCGACAACCTCTGCGCCATAGTCGATCATAATGGCGTCCAGCAGAACGGGCCTGTCGCCCGGATAAAAAATGAGGACCCTCTGGCCGTGAGGCTGAGGGATTTCGGCTGGAACGCACTGGATATAAACGGCCACGACCCCGAGGATGTGATAAAGGCATTGGACCTCTTCGGCCAGGCGGCAGGTAAACCGACCGCCATAGTAGCGCACACGATAAAAGGCAAGGGCGTCTCTTTCATGGAGGGCGACCCTAAGTGGCACGGTAAGGCGCCGGATAAGGAAGAACTTTCGAAGGCGCTTGAAGAGATCAAAAGGGAGAAGATATGACGGCCGGGATGAAAGGCCCTGCGGGGTCCAAGGCGACCCGCGACGGTTTCGGCGAAGCGCTCCTGCAGCTGGGGCGGGAGAATAAAGATATAGTCGTCTTGTCCGGCGACCTCGAGGATTCCACGCGCGCCGAATATTTCAAGAAGGAATTCCCGGAGAGATTTTTTAATCTCGGCATAGCCGAGCAGGATATCGCCGGGACAGCCGCGGGGTTAAGCAAGGTAGGGCTGGTCCCGTTCATTTGTTCTTTCGCGGCCTTCTGGGCCAACGCGTTCGGCGTCTTCAGGGTGAGCGTCTGTTACAATAATTGCAACGTAAAGATCGTCGGGACGCACAGCGGGATATCGGTCGGGCCGGACGGCGCTACTGCGCAGGCTCTCGAGGATATAGCCGCGATGACGGCCCTTCCTAATATGTCTGTCGTCTGCCCGGCCGACGCGGCTGAAGCGGAAAAAGCCACAAGGGCCATCGCCGCCATAGACGGGCCGATATATCTCAGGTTAGGGAGGGAGGCCGTGCCGTCCGTGACGGATAAAGAAAAGCCGTTTATCTTCGGAAAGGCCTGCGTATTGAAGGACGGCGCCGGCGCCGCTATCATCGCGTGCGGGCATATGGTATCCGAATCGCTGAAAGCCGCGGAAAAACTTTCGAAAGAAGGGATAGAAGCGCGCGTAATAAATATGCACACGATCAAGCCTATCGACCGGGAAGAGGTGGTCAAGGCCGCGAAAGAGGCCGGCGCTATCGTGACCGCCGAGGAGCACCAGGTAAACGGCGGCCTCGGAAGCGCTGTTGCCGGGGTCCTGGCCTGCGAATGCCCGGTCCCGCTGGAAATGGTCGCGGTCCGCGACGCGTTCGGGGAGTCGGGCGAAGGTGAAGAATTATTGAAGAAATATAACCTGAAGGAAGATGATATAATAAAAGCCGTTAAAAGAGCCGTTTCTCGAAAAAATGGGGGTGGGTGATGAGCGGATTGTTCGGCGTAGTGTCAAAGGGGGACTGCGCGGAGATACTTTTTTACGGGACCGACTACCATACGCACATGGGCACCGAATACGGAGGGATGGCGGTCCTCGGGGAGAATTTCACGCGGCAGATACACAGCGTAAGCCAGAGCCAGTTCAAGTCGAAATTCTTCGACGACTGCAAAAGGATGAAGGGCAACAAGGGGATAGGCGTCATAAGCTCGTTCGATGAGCAGCCGGTCTACCTTAACTCGAAGTTCGGCCCGCTCTGCATAGTGACATGCGGCCTTATAGAAAATACCGAGGAACTCATGAACGGCCTCCTCGATAAGGGAATATCTTTCAGCGAGTTCACGAAAGGCTCGGTCAATACCACCGAACTGATCGCGAAACTCATCGTGCAGGGAGACAGCATCATCGGCGGCATAGAGAAGATGTCCGGGATGATAGAAGGCTCGTGTTCGCTGCTGATCCTGAACAAAGACGGGATATACGCGGCGAGGGACAGGTCCGGCTATACGCCGCTTGCGGTCGGAAAACGGATGGATGCGTGGGCGGTGGCCTCGGAGACGACCGCTTTCCCCAACCTTGAATTCCAGACGGTAAAATTCCTCGAGCCCGGCGAGATCGTCCTGCTGAACGGCGAGGGTATGGTCCAGAGGAAGCCCGGAGGGAAGGCGAACCAG